>CAZBSN010000016.1:0-12642 GCA_964494435.1 uncultured Candidatus Peribacteria bacterium
GGACAGAAGCACTTGGATAAATTGGGCGGCACGATTTTGATTGGGCGAGAACTCGACGGCGTGTCGTCACTCAACGATTTGCCGCAAGCGTTGCTACGCGAAACGGAGAACGTCAAAGGAAAAGTCACGTTTGCCATCCGCGCGATCGGTGTGGAGAAACCACTTCTGCACGACTTCTATCGTGGCGGCAAAAAAGCGTTGAAGAATACGGGAAAGCCGGCACGGTACGTAGGAAACGAGCATGAACCGGCGGCAACCGCACTCCTCCGAGACGCGGAGCTCATTAATGGCAAGGGTGGATGCGAAATCATCGTCTTGCGTGATGAAGAGAGTGAAACGCTCTGGATCGGAAAGACCGTTGCGGCTCAAGACCCCGACGCATACACGAAACGCGACATGGAGAAACCCGTCCGCGACACGCGCGCTGGACTCCTCCCTCCAAAATTGGCGCAGATTCTCTTGAACGGTGGCGAGTGGCTCGCGCGATCAGCAAACCCAAAACTTCCGAAGACACTGACGATCTTGGACCCCTTCTGCGGCACGGGCGTCATTCCGCTCGAAGCGCTCCTCCGCAAATGGACGGTCCTCGCATCCGACGATTCGTTGAAAGCGGTGAACGGCTGCACGAAGAACATCGAGTGGGCGCGAAAGACGTACGGCATTCCCAAAAAAGATGTTGCGGCAGACATCTGGAAGCAAGATGCCCGCAAGCCGTTTGAGATGAGAGAGAAACCTGATGCCGTCGTGACGGAAACAACGCTCGGTCCGGCCCTCATGGAGAGGCCGACGGTGAAAGATGCTCAAAAAATGCGCACCACATGCGAAGAACTGGAAATCGCGTTCTTGAAGAATGTGCGCGCGAGTCTTCCGGGCATTCCCGTCGCACTCACGTTCCCTGTATGGATGGTGTCATCGGGACCGCTCACGCTTGAACGTGTGTGGAAAGAGATGAAGGACATCGGCTTCGAAGCAGTGCTCCCTCCAGGAATGCAATCCGACTTTCCGGAACGAGCAAGCCTCCTCTATCGTCGCGGCGACGCGATGGTGGGAAGAGAAGTTGCGTTCCTCCGTCCTCTGCCATGAAGGAGTATTTCCGGCTCTGCGCCAAAGTTGGCATCGTGCTGTTTGTCATAGGGCACCTGTGTGCGGTCGCGTTGTACAGCATTCCACATGCTTCGCGTGACCCGATCAGCCAAGCGCTGCGTAACAATATTCTGCCACGAGTAATGCCCTACGTGCTCGTCATCAGTCAGTGGCAGCAGTGGAATTTGTTCTCGCCCAATCCCCTGCGCAGAGTCATTTTCTATCGACTTGATCGACAGATAGAGAACGACGAGTGGGAAACGGTCGCCACGATTGATGATCGTGCGTACGGCGTCTGGCGACACGCAACTCGCTTCAAATTGTTTGGACAAGTGTTCGAGGAAGAACGTGATGACTTGCTTCCCATTCGTGAACAGGCCGTGCGGGTGCTCTGTCGTGAATGGGCGATTGAACCAGGTACGCGCGTTCGCGTGTGGCATCTGATCTCCGTGGTTCCATACATTGATCCAACACCGTCACGGGAGTGGTGGGATAAGTGGACGCCGACGTATGAACCAAGTTTGGCGATTGAAACGACCTGCCCCACTGCTCCATGAAGAAACATCTCGACGCACTCGACGGCTTTTTCTTCGCCCGCAGGTCGGCATGGCCGTTCGGACTCATGCGCATCGCGTGGGCGGGAGTGACGCTCGCTTTTCTCTTAATGCAGAGCACCGACATCACGTCGTACTACAGCGACAGCGGATTTCTGCCGAGAGATCTCATCACAACCGTCACACGTTCATCGTGGTACTTCTCGATTTTGACAGTGAATGGAGAGACGTGGTTCGTGCAAGGATACTTCTGGCTGCTCTGCCTCTCGCTCTTCATGACGATGATCGGGGTCTTTCCGCGCGTGAGCACGATTCTCAGTTACATTCTTCTAGCATCGCTGCATGAACGCATGCCCATGATTCTTGGCGGCGGCGACACGGTTCTGAGAAACGTCGGATTCATCCTCATGCTCAGCCCCGGCATCCATGCACTCTCTGTCTCACGCATTCCCACACAGTGGAAGCACTGGAAGAGCAAACACACGCTTCTCCCGCCAGTCACGATGCCCGCGTGGCCGTATCGCTTGCTGCTCGGTCAGTTCATCATTCTCTACGCGAGTTCGCTCTGGTGGAAATTGCTCGGCGACATGTGGATCAAGGGAATTGCCGTGGGATCGTCGCTCCATCACCCGATTTTCATTCGCTGGTCGTACTCAATCATCAACAGGCTCATGCCGTTTGCGATGCTCATCACATGGAGCACGCTCCTGTGGGAAGGACTGTGGCTTCTCTTGCTCATTCCCCGTTCCCTCACGCGTCCGTTGCCTTCGTGGATGCCGCGCATTCCGCTCAGGCGCCTGATTCTCGCCGGCGGCGTGCTCTTCCACGGATCCATCGCACTGATCATGGACGTCGGCTCATTCTCCTTCGCGCTCTTTTCAGGCTACCTTGGACTTCTCGACGACAGTGACCGTGCATGGCTCACGCGCATCGCGCACAAACATCACCTGCATCCGATCATCCTTCTCTTCGACGGTCAGTGTCGACTGTGCACGAAGGCCACATTCACGATCGATTGTCTCAACACATTCGGCCACATCAAAATTGTCGACCTGCACGATGCCGACATGCGAAAGAAGTACGCACATGGCTTCACCGAAAAAACGCTCTCACAAACGGTCCATGCAGTCATGCCGAACGGTACCGCACACACCGGCTTCTACGCTTTCCGAGCCATGGCCTGGAACCTCCCCGCTCTCTGGTTGCTCCTCCCATTCCTGTATATACCCGGAGTGCCACAAATAGGAGAATTGGCTTATTCATATATTTCAAGCCACCGAAGCCACTGCGGCATCGACGGCTGTTGATGCTAAATTTTTTGGCGCGCCTCGCTTTATGACTTCACATTTACGTAGCCATACAGCAAAATCCTTCTATGAAGAGGATTCACTATCTCATAGCCTTTACACTTGGCGTGCTGGCAGTCCTGGGGATCCTCGGCATCTTAAAACATAGTGCACCCTGTCAGTATCAGTACGATCTTCTCAGTCCAGCCAGAAGATGCAGCAATTTACTCTCTCAGGGGGAATGGAATTACGAACTACTGAGGGATGCTCTCTCAATGAAAAAAGAAGAGTGGAAAACTGCGGGTGACGTGACACATCTGTCGATTTACTTTCAAGATTTGGATCATGGTCCGCGTTTTGGTATCGGTGAATACGATAAATTCCAACCCGCAAGTTTAATTAAGGTTCCTCTTCTTATCTACTTCCTGCACGTTGCGGATCTGGATCCTCATATCCTCGATAAGACCCTCTCATATTCAGGAACTTTAAAGACTGAAGACAACGTCAGAGCTCCCGAACAAACCATTCACCCGGATACTCCCTATACGATTCGTGATCTCCTCAGAAAAATGATTGTGTACTCGGACAATCGCTCGTACACACTGCTTCTTCGGGAAATGAATGCTCTTTCTGAGGAAATAGCGTACTACACTTTCCGTGACCTCGACGTTCTGCAGATGATGCTCGACACCAAAATGACCTACGTCTCAATATCGTCCTATGCGAGGCTCTTTGCCATTCTCTACAACACGGGCTATCTCTCAAAAGATATGTCGCAATTTGCGTTAGAACTCCTGTCGGAAGCGACCTTCAAGGAGGGAATCGTCACGGGCGTACCGGATGATATGCGAGTGGCACATAAATTCGGGTACGCATTCGTTGATGGTGAAAATCAGCTGCACGACTGCGGCATCGTCTACCACCCGCAAATGGCCTATATTCTCTGCATAATGACAATAGGAGCGGATCCAAACAAAGCGAGCAGCGTCATCGCCGGAATATCGCGGATGGTGTACGAAGGAGTATCAGTCCTGAAATTCGATCGCATGGAAGAAGATCCTCAAGTGAATATCTAGTTCCTGAACTCATTGCTTTGGATGGCTCGACGTGGTTCAAGCGGTTCGAATCAATTCGGTTACTTTGGCAGGTTTAGGAAAATGTGTGCATTAATTTGCTTTACGAGTTCTTCGACTTCGCCGAGAAAAAGAACTTCGATGCCGTGCTTGGCAAGCGTCTCGGCGCCTTTGCACTCCACGAAAAATTTAGGTTCCTTGGCTGCATACACAACCTTTCGAAGTTTGTGGTTGATGATGTGTTGTGTGCATGAAGTTTTGCCCGACAAGCGCGGATGGCATGGCTCGAGCGTTGAGTAGAGAGTCCCGTTTTCAATGAGGATCCGTTCTTCGTCGATTTTCATCAGCGCGGTTTCTTCCGCATGCACGCCGCCATCTCGCTCCCTGCTGAATCCGGTCGCCACGAGCTTCCCTTCGCTATTGAGCGCGAGGCAACCTACGTTGAACGTTTCCGCTGGAGGGCATTGGCGTGAGAGCTCGATCGCTTCAAGCATCCAGTCGAGGTCGGTTCGTTCCATAGGAGTATCGCAGTATACACAAAAATGGCTCCCCGACGTGGCTCCTTCTAGAACTGGGGACAGTGTACCAAGTGCTGAAGTCGCTACCCCTCGCAAAGCTCAGATTTGGGGTGCTAGAGACCTCTAGATGAGGTCATCGAACACCTGCTTCAAGGATCTCAAAGGTGTTGGAAGTTGAATCAA
This sequence comes from uncultured Candidatus Peribacteria bacterium, assembly GCA_964494435.1. Lineage (GTDB taxonomy): Bacteria > Patescibacteriota > Gracilibacteria > Peribacterales > Peribacteraceae > DALYDP01. Next base: position 4,698 of record CAZBSN010000016.1, read on the forward strand.
TTCTTGCCAATGCACCCATTGGAACGGTAATCATCGGATCAGTATGGCCAATATCAACACCTGCCAAAACAGGGAAGGCATATTTACTCAGACGCTCAAGAATTACCTCTTCGAGTTCCCGTTTTTGTTCATCTGTGTAGCTAAAGAATCGTCCAACGATCATACCTTTAATCTGTTCAAAGACTCCTGAAAGTTCAAGATCAGCAAGAGATGCATCAATATCCTCCACTGACTTTCCCTTTCGGAAATCGGCCGAGCTTTCGGGTGTTTCCCAGAACAGCAACGTATCTTGGAAGTCTGGCCAATAGGGTGTGCCTCGAAGGTGCATCATTGACGTGATGCATCCTCCAACAAGTGGTCCTTCGGCTACACCTTCACGAAGCCATTTGAAACCATCATTTTTCTGCAAGTTTCTAGCTCGCTGAGTATCTTCTTTTGTAAACCAATTAAGAATTTCATCGGTCCAAACATCTGAAGGGCGAATAGAACCAATAGGATCTTTTTGCATCACGGCACGTTCAAAATACTCCTTGGTGTATGGAAGGATTTCCGGATTTTCACCAAATTGAGTTAGAGCTGCTGGGCCATAAAAAGAAGTAAGCTTTGCTCTCGTATAAAGCGCAAAGTGCAGTACGGTCATGTCGGAGTAACCCATGAAGATTTTTGGGTTCTTTGAAATTGCTTCGTAATCCAATAGCGGGAGCAATTGATTGGAGTGATTTCCACCGATAAAACTGATGATGGCTTTTACCGTTGGATCGCTAAAAGCTGTTTGTAGATCTTCCGCACGTTCTTCAGGGGTGCCAGAGACGTAGCTTCTTGTTTTAAGGGCATTGGCTCCTATTTGAACGGCAAAGCCCATCTTTTCAAGCATATCTCTTGCCTGCGCCACTCTATGAGGCACAAGTCCCGCCAGTCCCGAAGAAGGGCTGACAAGGCATATAGTATCGCCTTTGGTAAGGGATTTTGGCTTTATAAGCATATTTGTATACTAATTGATTTTTGTCCGTAGACAAATTTATCTTAAAAGAATAAATTATATTTATGTCAATTGATAGCGTGCCAGATGGGCCTAATTCTTCTAATGAAATCAAATCTTCTCAAGAATATTTTGATTGCACCATCATGCAACTAAGAAATGTCATAGCAAGATTATTAGAGAAGGATGCAGCAGTAGATGGCTATTACATTGTTGCGATTGATTGTTTATCAATTGTTGCACATCGTGATGTTCTATCACCGAATTTTAGCAAATCAGGACTCTTCACCTTGAAGAATTGGGATTTAAAGCCTGGAATGTCAGTATTGGATATTGGATGCGGGTCAGGAATTCTGGCGGCTTTTGCTGCAAAAATTTCAAATACTAATATTGTAGCTAGTGATATTTCGACAGAAGCAGTTACATGTGCTCGGGCAACAGCAGAATTGAATAAATTATCGATAAATGTTATACATTCGGATTTGTTCGAAAATATACCAAGTACATTTAAATTCGATCGCATAGTCTTCAATCATCCTTATTGGGACAAAGAACACGATCTAGCAGAGCCACTTAGTGTTGCAACCAGTGATCCGGGATATAAATTGCTTAAAAGGTTCTTAAGAGAGGCTGGCGGATATTTACGAGAAGATGGCAAGATTATTTTAACCTTTTCATCTATGGGGAATGCAGATCTCCATAAGCAATGCATAAGTGAGTCGCAATTTATTGCAGAAGAGGAGATCATTGAAAATGGTGATATTGAGAGATCTCTTTTCTATCTTGGAAAAAAGCCTGAGATTTGATTAAGGAAGGGTTTTGATGTTCTTCAATCGCGGATACAAAATAACATCTCTCACGTTATCTATGCATAATGCCCACGCCAAGAATCGCTCTAATCCCATTCCAAAGCCACTGGTAACTCTGTAGTTCGGCATGCGCCGCAATTCTGCATACCATTCATAGGATTCGCTTGAGACATTCTGGCGTTTCATCGATTCGTACATTTCCTCTGGATTATCTTGGCGCTGCCCAGAGCCGACTGCCTCTCCGCCAAAGGCACCTTCAATGATCGGCGGAAAGAGAAGGTCTGCATTGAGTACCATTTCAGGATTCATCGGGTCTGGCTTCTGATAGAACGGCACTCTGTCTCTATCGAAGTGGGTTACCCAGACAGGAAGATCGGCCTTCAAAATTTTGAGCAGTGCAAGCTCTCCCTGGGAGCTTATATCTTTACCGTGCTCAGTATAGTTTATGAGGTGTTGCAGTTGATTCTGTTCCAAAAGTGAAACCGCCTCTTCAAAACGAATACGCTGGAATTCTTTGGCTTTGGGAAGGCGTGTAAGTGCGGCAATACTTTCTGAGGGATTCTGTGAGATTCGGCTGAGTACGTTAGGCATGTGTAAGAATGCCAAAGGTAACGTTCTCACAAACTCCTCAACAATTTTCAAAACATGTTCAAGCTCTCCTATTCCTTCATACTCGCAGTGATAGAACTGATTAAGGTGCCTAGCGTCGGGGTCTTCTCCCCGCATTGAAGGCAGATAGCAGTATGCCCTTTCAACGCCATTGATCATCAACGGCTCGAACCCAAATTGTGATGAATCGACAAGATATGTATGAAGATCGCCAAACTGAATGGGCACTGGTTCCGAGTTTGAGCCCGGACCCATCGGAGATGAGATAGAAGGTGTCAGCATGAACAGGTCGACATTCTTTGCATCAACAACCTCGCTAAAGAAATGGTCAGTTACAGCCTTCACGTGATGTCGCAGGTAACTGAGACAGGTGAAGTATTTCTTGTTAGCCACATCCTCAAAATATCTGTCAGGCCGGTATTCTGGCTTAGCACACTCGAATGCTGCAATGGATCCAATAAACTCATCATCCTTGCTTATACGCCGGAGGAGATCTGCTGAAAGCATTGGAGAGAATGCTACATTTTATGGTGTATGTGTCAACTTTAATTAACAGCGTAAGCGAGCATTGAGCCAATCCAGCAAGGTATCGGTATCCACAAAGAGATGGCATTCCCACCCTTTCTTTTCAGCTATGGCAATATTTCTCGCATCGTCGTCGATATAAAGCCTTTTTTGATACTCTTTCGTAGCTAAGGACACCTCCAAATTCTCAAAGAATGCTTCTTCCGATTTTAAATAGCCGCTGGCCGCTGAATAGATCAGCTGATCAAAATAAGCTTTCAGATCTAAATTATCCCAAATGTACTTCGCTCGTGTGTGCTCCTGATTGGTCGCTAAAACCAAATGCAGATCACAGGACTCTCTTTTCCGATTTAGATAGTCGAGTAATTTACTATCGATGCCGTCGTCATGTTTTAACCAATAATCGATAAGAGCCTGTGTCTTTTCGGGCTGGCCTATCTCTGTCATTGCCTCGTGCAATGTCTCGTTGAGTGGTCTTTTTCCTTTGAGGACTTCAGCAAAACGTTTCTCGAAAAAGTGTTGAACAAGCAGATCCGGATTAATTCCGAGATCATCCTGAAGATCTGTGGTCCATAAGAGGTTGTCCTTTGACCGTCCTCTAATGACTACGCCATCGATGTCAAACACGCAGCAGATCGGTGTCATTCTCCGAAGAGGGAAATCTGTGGCTTCCAGAGAGGCTTACGTGAGATGAACACGCCGTAGCTCAGATATTTATGGTTCTTATTGAAGAGATTCATATAGGCAGCCATCTTTTTGGCACCTACTTTTTGCGTCTCATCTGGGAAGCCAGCATTTGTAATCATAATTTCGCAGTATTCCTCCACGTCCTTCTCAGTTTTGTAGCCAACTAGCTGAGTGTATTCATAGTACCGTTCCAAATCGCACTTCTTCTGAAGGTTTAGCCAGTAGTCTTTGCCCCATACTTCGATGTTGGTGCCCAAGAGAGTATTAATGTCATCGATGACTTTCTTGGGTGGATCCGTGTGATAGAAGAAGCAGAGATCGCCGACAAATCCCCATGGCTTACAGACTCTGGCATATTCTTTGATGGCCTTCTGTTTATCTGGAACGAAAGCAGTAGATCCGCCAGACATCACCAGATCAAATGTTCCTTCGCCAAACGGTAGTTTCTCCGCATCTCCAGCCATAAACTTCATCTTCTTACGGAGCTCAGGAAGATCATTTTCCAGATTGCTCTGAGCGGTCTTGATCATGTTTTCGTTAATATCAAGGCCAGTGACATTGCATCGCGCAAGATGAGCGATTTCAAAAGTGCAGTATCCAGTATTGCACCCTACATCTAATACAGATGAAGTCTCCGTGAGGAATGTATTGAGGACCAACTGTCGGACAGCATCCTTTCCTCCTGGTGGTCTATTCGTTTCGTTGAGTAAGGCCATGAAGTCTACATAGCCCATTTCCTCGATCTGAGCCTTTGATAAGTCTGCAACATTAGTCATGTTATGTAAACAATACATGTCTTCTATTTCAGGGTAAATGGCAAGTAGGCCCTCTATCCCTTTTTGTTTTCTGGCCTACCCAACTGCATAAGGTTCTTATCTGGTTTCTGATGAGGATTTTCATAATGCAACATGCCACATGCGGCAAAGATATCGGATCCAAGAAGCTTCTTAATTTGGACTTCGTAACCTCGCTCTCTCAGCCATCCACCGATTTCCTCAAATTTCTCTGGTTCGGGGGAGCTGTATCCTTTCCCCGTCTCCGAATAGCTCGTGAGTTTAATCCTAGAGGTCTCTGGATCGAGTAACTGCGTCAATGCTTCTAGATGATGTGCATCGTAATTACCTCCTCCCCATGGATAATTGATAAGAAGGTAATTGCACTTCAATTTCATATTGAGGAATTTCGCGAGCTTTCCAAATTCAGCAACGAGGGTTTTTAAGTCAGTCTTGTGTGCAATATTCGGAACAAGCTTTCTTCTTTCCTCATCGATAGCAGAGTGAAGTGAGACTTGAAATTGGAATTCCAGATTCGCATAGCGCTTGCGGAAATCATCCACAAATGCCATGTATGGTGGTATGAAGTTGATATTGCCAGCCGTACTAACCTTAAATACAACCTTGTCGAATTCGGCAGTTAATTTGTCTGCTGTTTGAGCAAGGCTCGTAAGGCAGTTATCTAAGTTGTGGGTTGGCTCACCCATGCCCTCAAGCAAAATATAGAGAAGCTTTTCGCGGGACTGTAGCTGAAACTGCCTCAATGATTCTATCCCATCTTGGTACTGCTGCTGCATCTCATCCACCGATAGATTTCTGCGAAGCTTACTATCGCCAGTGGCACAGAATCCACATTTCACAGCGCATCCAATTTGCGAGGAGCAGCAAAGATTCATGGAATTATCCCAATCCTCATAAAAGGCGACAACATAATGGGATTCATCCGTTTGATCATTTTGGTAGACCGTTTTTGCCACTGGATCAACAGCGGAGCGCAGAACTTCTTTCATAGCCCTCTACTGTACAGTAGCAGGATGGCATATTTCAAGCTTATATGCCGTTTTCATGACGAATAGAACACGTTGCGCTAATCTGTAATGTTAAGTAACATAATCATTGATATATGGCAAGCACTGATAGTAAAAAGCGGGGTCTGCATATTCTGCTTGATTTGCATGGATGTGATTTGTCGAGCGCCCCAGCTACACAGCTTGAGCTAGAAGTATTTAAGAAGACATTCATTGAGTACCTAACCGTGAATCGTCTCACGGCGATGGGAACACTGGTTAAGCTTTTCGGGCCGCATGCCTTCTCGTTGGTTGTAGGCTTGGCTGAATCTCACATCTCGATACATACGTGGCCGGAAGATCAATATGTATCGGCCGATATATTCGTATGCAATTACTCAAGAGATAATTCTAAAGCCGCACAAGCTATTGCTGATTATTTGATCGCACAATACAAGCCAGCAGATATAGTACGAAGGGAAATCGAGCGTTGATGCTTAATACCCGAAGCGCTCTCGATACCAGCGGATGATATCAGTTATCTCCCGGATATTCTCTGGCGTTTCTCCGATTTCATCTGCAAGCGCAAGGATCCTCTCCACCACTTGTTGCTTTTTTGGCTCACTCCATCGTCGATAGGCATCTTGTACGATTGGATGCTGGAAGTCTTCAGGACGGATAGCGATGATCGACAGAATGACGTTGAGCTGATCACCGGCAAAATTTGAAAAGTTAAACTGTTCACGCTCTTCACGTGTAAGTTCAGGCTTAAAGAAGGTGGCATTTCTCGGTACACCGTACTTATACCAATAGCGATCCACCTTCGGGACAATATTGTCCTGCATTTTGTCGGCGGCCCGCACGATATCCGCCTCAAGCGAGAGAGGGGGTTCGCCATCCGGATCGAGGCGCTTGTTGTAGAAATCCGAACGCTTGATGCCGTCCAGAACCGATTCGCGCTGATTGGACGTGACCGCGCCGACGTCAGCGAAACGTCCGTACACGTTCTCGGCGATCGAAATGTTTTCGAGCGAGTGAATTTTCTCGAAGAATTTGCCTATGTCATGGAACGTCGCCACGTGCGACAAGATCGTGTCATCGAGCGCGAGCCCGTCCGAGTCCTTGATGTCTCCGGCCATGCGCTTGGCTTCTTTCCATACGTCGTACGAATGGCGCAGCCCGAATTCCTCGTCGGTGACGAACGCGTCGATCTGCTCCTGGAAATCCGGAAGCGACCTTGCCAAATCCACGGCCCAAGCCTGCTTGAATTCTTCGTACGTTGGTAATTGCGTTTCGCGTTCCTTCATTTCCATAAAGAAGAGGAGTAGTCGGATAATATGTCGATTGTTCCTTTCACGGAAGAATAGTTCTCCAGTGCCCTGTGTACTTCGCCAAATGAAAAATCCCCGCGGACAAGACCCAGTGACAGCAATTCCAGCCAGATCAATGAAAGTTGTTCGCGGAGTTCCGACAATTCTTCCGCGCCCAGCCCTGATGTTGATCGGTAACGCTCCAACATGGCTTTTCCGCGCGCCTCATCCAACACCGTGCAGATCGGCGGCCTCATCGAAGACGATGGTCCTGCATACATGATTCCGCAATGCGTCATGATGCATTCCGCCACGTCGCGGGAGAGGGGACCGTAGGCGACGTTGTCGAAATCATTCGCCGCGATCAGCGAATCAGAGACGTCGAATACCATGTTGTATGGGGCGAAATCCCCATGGAGCCATCCCGTGCGTCCAGTGTTTCGCGTGCGGTTGCGGTCCGCGATTTCCTTCATGCGCAGGGTGACATTCGTTTTCATCGCGTTGTCGCTCGTGTCTATCGCCGACAGGCGCTCGATCCATCCCACTGCTTCGTCATGGGAATTGATTTCCTGCGCGTCCTTCTTTTCCAAGCCCATTCCGATCACGTGCATGCGTGCCAGCGTTTCGGCGCAGCTGACGGACTGTTCGATCCTACCCATGAAAAATTCCCCTTCGATGTACGGGGTGAGAAGAAAAGAATTCCTGCCAATGGCCGCATGGGGTTCCCCGCGCGTCGTGCGTACGATAGCGGGAACATTGCCCAATCCGCGAGCTGTGGCCTCCTGAAAAGAAGCAGATCTTTCCAGCTGCCGTTCATCCGAGCAGTACTCGGCTTTCTGCTTCAAGAAAAAACGTCCGCCGTCCTCGGTCGTAACGATGCATTTGAGCGAGGTTAAAGACACGCCGCCCGGTGCATACTCAATGCTTTGCGTGAAAGGAAGGCCGTAAGCTTCGGCGAGTGCCGCTAGCTTTTTAGAGCGTTCCGCCGCGTTCATGAACAGCACATCATGCACGTTCAGCGGTGAGCCGGTCGTGGCTTCCATTAGTTCGGATCGCACAACCTCGATGCCATTGTCGACAGTGCGGTCTGTCGAAACAACCTTCTCCGATTGGTCGAATGGCCTATACGTGAGCAGTATTCTTTCTTCCATTCTTTTTATCTTATAAACTATTAGTATTTATAAGTCAAATTTGGCTCCCCATGCTGAACCAGTTTACAACTTCTGATCTACTGGAACTGGTTAAG
>CAZBSN010000017.1:0-12293 GCA_964494435.1 uncultured Candidatus Peribacteria bacterium
GTCCGGCATATCCTCGATCACGGCGTCTCCAAAGAGGACCGCACGGGAACGGGGACGCTGAGCGTCTTTGGGTACCAGATGCGCGTGCCGCTCGCGGAAGGTTTCCCGCTCCTCACAACGAAGAAGATGGGTATCAAGGCGATTGTGCACGAACTCCTCTGGTTCATTGCAGGTGACACGAACATCAAGTATCTGGTCGACAATGACGTGCACATTTGGGATGAGTGGCCGTTTCAGGATTACCTCATTGCCAACAGTCTCACCGAAAAATTCCCGATGTATTCCGAGTCGTGGATTGCAGAGAAGAAGAACTTCATCCAGAAGATCAAAGACGAAGCGGACTTCGCGAAGAGATGGGGAGATTTAGGCCCTGTGTACGGCAAACAGTGGAGGCGATGGGAAGGCCCAGACGGAACAATCTACGATCAACTCGGCCAGGCCGTGGAGACGGTCAAGAAGAACCCCGACTCGCGCCGGATCATTGTCTCGGCGTGGAACGCAGCCGACGTCGCATCGCACAAGAAAACCGCGCCACCGCTCTGCCACTCGTTGTTCCAGTTCTACGTCGCCAATGGCAAGTTGAGCTGCCAGCTCTACCAGCGAAGTGCCGATACATTCCTCGGCGTGCCGTTCAATATCGCGTCGTACTCGCTCCTCACGCACATGATCGCGCAGGTCACAGGCCTCCAGGTTGGCGACTTCGTGCACACCTTCGGTGACACGCACCTCTACAAAAATCACTTGGAGCAGGCGAAGGAACAACTCTCACGTGAACCAAGGAAACTCCCTGCCCTCAAGCTCAATCCCGCTATCACGAAGCTCGAAGACTTTACATTCGAGGACATCAGCTTCGAAGGCTACGACCCGCACCCAGCCATTAAAGCCCCAATCGCCGTATGATTGTGTCTCTGATCGGAGCCGCCTCCGAGAACAACGTCATCGGCAAGGATAACTGGATGCCGTGGGATCTCCCTGCGGAGCTCGCGTACTTCCGGAACATCACGCGCGGCAAGCCCGTGATCATGGGTCGCAAGACCTACGACGCAGTCGGTCGACCGATGCCTGCGCGGCACAACATCATCGTCTCGCGCGACGCCGATCTCACAATTCCAGACGTCGATACGGTCACGTCGATGGAAGAAGCGTTGGAGATGGCGAAGAAGGATCAGAGCGACGAAGTGTTTGTGATCGGCGGAGAACAAATTTACAAACTCGCGATGCCCTATGCGGATCGCATTTACCTCACGCGTGTGCACACGACGATCGAGAATGGCGAAGCATTTTTTCCGGAGTTCGATGAGTCGCAGTGGAATGTGGTTAAGAATGAGCGCCACGAACCTGACCCTGAAAATGCCATTCCGTTCACGATTTTGGTGTACGAGAAAAAGACGGCGAAATGATTGACTGAGGATTCTTGAGGGAGGACGATTAGCGCGTATGGAAGCCATGAATACATGGCAGGATGAGGTCACAGCGGAAACAGTTATTAACTCTTCCGTCGCGAAGGGCGGTTCTGGCAAAGAAATTTTAGATCGCATTCAAACGACGTCGGAAATTGTTTTAGCTTCTTCGGAGCAGGCGAACGTCGAGTATTTCGTGCATAACATCCAAGAACAGACCAAAGGAACAATTGTGACGACGATGGATGAGGGAGTAGGGGGATCGTGGGACGGCAGTAAAATCCGGATGGCCACGGGGACGTGGTACGCCGATGCATCCGTTGAAGAAACAATCGATCGTGTGACCGAAATACGGGATCACGAGAATTATCACAAGGAACACGATCACACTGCACCGCTCACGGTTATTGAAGACACTCGCTATGGTGCAACCACCGTCATCGGTCAGAAAAAATTCGACACGGAAAAGCTCGTTGAAGCTGTCGATGTGACAGCCACGGGCGATCAATTTGTTTCAGAGGAATATCGTCAACATAAGGCAGATCTCAAGCAAGCCATGAGCAATGCGCACCTGACATTCGAAGAGGTGGCCCATGCAGTGAACGTCGAGAAGAACACGGCGAGCATTGATGACCGCTCTGAACAGCCAGAAACGTCTTACGCCCTCGCTTCCTGACCGCTCTTTAGCCACCGCACGCCCAGGTATACGAACGGTGTTTCGATGACGGACATCAGGCACTTCACGATCCAGTAGGGGACGAGGAGGCTCATGATGAAGGAGATGTTTTCCATCGCGCCCTGATCGAATGCCCAGAAGGCGAGGAACATGAAGATCGCGGTGTCGATGAGCTGCGAGACGATATTACTCACATTGTTGCGTAGCCACAGGGCTTTGGCTCCGAACTTTTCACGGATCTTTGCGAAGATGTACACGTCCGTAAATTCGGCCAGGGCGAAGGCCATAAGGCTTGCGAAGGAGAAACGTGCCGAGAGGCCGAAAATCGTGTCGTAGGCCTCTTCCGTGGCCAAGAAACGGGCTGAGGGAGGGAGTGCCGTCGAGAGCAGCGAGAAGCCGAGGATAAGTCCCACGACGACCAACCCCGCGCGGATGATGCTCCGTGTCCGCTCGCGCCCATACACTTCTGTGATGACGTCATTGATTGTGAAGATGAGCGGCACCGTGAAGATCGAGACGCTCTGGTTGAGCGTCCATCCGCCAATCGTGAAAAGTGGAAACGTTTTCGCGCCCATCAGTTCCGACGTCGCAATGCAAAACATGTAGAGCGCGACGAGGAGATCGAGTTTGTGCGTGCGTACGATCATTGCTGTTCACTGTTAAGCGGCTGGCGTCTCCTTCGCCATTCCGGGGAAAAGCGCGGGGTTCTGCGCCAAAGGCGTTCCTGCCACCCAACGTGCGATTTCGCGGCTGATCACGAGTCCCGTGAGCATCGAGATGAGGACGCCGATTCCGAGCGTCAGGGCGAAGCCGCGGACAATCGAGGTGCCAATCAAGAAGAGGAGCGCGCAGGTGATGAGCGTCGAGATGTTGCTGTCACGAACGCTCGGCCATGCCTTCTCGAATCCGATGTCGATCGCCGTGCGGAGTCCCTTGCCGCGTCGCAGTTCTTCTTTCACTCGCTCGAAGACGAGCACGTTCGTATCGACGGCCATACCAATCGAGAGGATGAGACCGGCCGCGCCTGCGAGCGTCAGCACCATGTACTGGTTCGTGAAGAGGAAGAGCGGGAGCTTGAAGAGCGCGAGGAAGATGATTGCGTAGGTCGTGAGCGCGAGGGAGGCGATGACGCCGAATGCGCGATAGAGGAGGATCATGTAGAGCATCACGATGATGATGCCGACGAGACCAGCCTGCATGGACGTCGAGAGAGCTTCGGCACCCAGAGTCGGTTCCACCGTGCGCTGGCCGGAAAGGTGGATCGGAGCGGGGATTGCGCCGGTGTTGAGGTCCTGAGCGAGCGCTTGGGCTTCCTGGATGTTTGAGCTTCCCGTGATGACCGCCGTACCTCCTGTGATTTCGGAGTCCACGCGCGGGGCCGTCACGAGCTGGCCGCCGACGAAGATGGCGATTTGCTTGCCGATGTTCCGCTTCGTCAATTCTTGGAAGATCGTCGCGCCTTCATCGTCGAAGGCGATCTGCACGACCGGGATGTTCGTCGTTGGATCGAGCGTGACTGTTGCGGAACGGAAGTGCTTGCCGTCGAGCGCCGTGTCCTTCCATCCCGTTGGCTCCGAGGAGAAGAAGAGTACGCGGAGTGCAACTGCATCTTCATTGCGCTTCACGCGTCCAGCTTCGAGGTCGGCCTTGAACGTGTCTGCGCGCGTGGCGGAGTCCGGACCTGTGATGACGAGTTCATCAAACGACGCCATGTCCGGCGTTGTGTACCGTTCACGGTCAACGCGAGCGATGTGGAATCCGAAGGGCGTTTCGATTGGACCAAGGATGTCTGCCGTCTTGCCACCGAAGACCGCTGCTTCGAAGTTCGACACGAGCTGCCCGCGGCCGATGGCTCCAAGCTTGCCTCCATTCTGCCTCGTGAGCGCATCCGACTGGGTCCGAGCCAGTTCATCAAAACTTGCGCCGCCGCCGAGCTGCTGTTGCAACTCTGCTGCTCGTGCGGCTGCTTGCTCCTTTGTGCGTGTCACGGACGCCTCTGCAGACTGTGCGCCTTTGTAGCCGACAAGGATGTGACTGACGTCGACCTGTTCCTTGCCGGGCGTGAAGATGCGCAAGAAGAGGACGTTTGCCGTATTGTCGTCGAGCGCAACCGCCGTGAGCGTGCCCTGTTGAATGCCGCGTAATGCTCCAATCAAGCGTGGAGAGACGGTGTCATTGAGCACGACGTCCTTGCGCGTCTGCGAGGCGAGATTCGGCTGTGTTGCAGCAAGATGCGCGAAGGCAACGGATGCTTCATTGAGGACTCTGCCCGTCTGTGTTCTTGGTCCAAGAACCTCAGCCAAGAAAATGCCTTTCACATCGCGCTCGGTTGGATTGCCTGCTTCATCGAGATCCTGTGTTTTCACGGTGCCCTCCATTTGGAACACGCCGCGAGAAGCGGGTGTGTCCCATGCAGATTCTAGGCCTGGCGGGAGCTGATCCCTGAAATAGAGTCGCTGGTCGTTAAAGGCCATTCCAAGCTCATCGCCCAGGTCTTCGCCGACGCTCTTCAAGGTGCCTGATCCCGAACGAAGGGATGCAAGTGTTGCAGCAACTCTGGAGCGAACACCCTGTTCATATTCCGGCGTTGCCTCGCTCTGTTCCTCTTTGAATTCCAATTGGATCGTCTTGCCCACGGTCTCGATGCATGTCTGCGTGTCGACGACGCCAGGACATTCCACCAAGAGGTGCTTCTCATCTCCCACATATGACGGAGTGATGGTCGCTTCGCTCACGCCCAGCGCGTTAATGCGGCGTTCGAGAACCGTGCGGATTGCTTCGACGAGGTTCGTTCGTTGTTCATCAATCACACGCAGTTGTTCCTGCAGAATGAGCAATCGCTCACCACCTCCCGTCTGTTCAAGCGCGTTGATGTCACTCTCAATCCGAGCACGCTGCGACAGGAGTTCATCCTCCGAAATGCGGAAATCGAGTTGTGTGCCGCCCGCCAAGTCGAGCCCCAAGTGAAACGATGGATTGAGGAACGGCGGAGCCCACCTCTTCCATTCCGTCGGAAGCGCGATCACAAGGAGTGCGACGCCGATGACGGCGGAGACAATGGGCCAAAGGGAGGAACGGCGTGTTGCCATAGATTATTGAGGAGTAACTGTCACGTGAAGGCCAACGTTCATATCGTCGGCGAAGATTTTGGCGAGTTCGTAATCAGGGATTGGTTGAATGACGAGCATGGAATTGAAGTCCGATGATGCGATGGCGAATTTGCTGACAAGCAGTCCGCGCACGAAGAGGGCGATATCCTTGCCGACGTTCTCACGGAACAATTTCTGCATTTGAACTGTGCCTTCCTCATTGAAATGCAGAACGATGATGCCTGTATTCGTCGTTTCGTCCTGCGACGCCGTCACGCCCAGCAGTGTTCCGCTGCCAATTCCGGTCAGGTTAAATCCACCCATTCCCTCGACCGTCGTGTCGGGTTCTGCTTCGTTGGTCGACAGGAGAAAGTCGACGTCAAACGGTGCGGTCAATTCGTTCGTGAGAGTTTCCTCCACGGTTTCTGGGATGTGCAGCGTGACCGTCACGCCGTTTGCGTCTTTCGTAATCTCGCTCTCTGCCACGCTTGCGTTGAGACGCTCAAGACGTCGATCAATCACGCGCAGTGCCGCTTGCGTGAACAGTTCGACTTCCTCGGGGTCCTGCACATCGAACGTCAGGCGATATTTCACTTCACTATTGCCAGTGCACGCAGCAAGAACAAGGAGGAATGCCAGGGTGGGGAGAATGCGAAAACGCATGCCGGGGGAGTGTAGGTGAGGAATGCCACTTCAGCAATTGCCGGGGACTTTTGCAAGTCTTGCCGCTGTAAACCGTTCCGATCGATCCCAGGGCAGAGGATAGAGCTTCACTGAGGCAAAATAAGGGTCGTTCCCGCTCGGATCATCTTCCCGGACAGTTCCACTCCTCGAAGCGAACAGCGATTGTCGATGATGCAGTTCTCCAGGATGCAATCCTCGATGAAGCATTCGTCGAAAATGACGGTGTTCGTGAGTCCACTACGGACCACGTCGCTCTTTTTTCCGAGGACGACGCTTCCTACGCGCTTGCTGTCTTCGAAACGGGACTGCTCACCCATGACGGTCTGTTCTCCGACAAGTGTTTTCGTTGCGTCGAGGTATGCCTCAAAGGATCCGATGTCGAACCATGGTTCTACAAACACGAACGAGTCGACGCGCTGTCCGGAACGAACCCACTCTTCAAAGATGCCGCCGAGATTATCTGGACGCTTCTCCGCGAAGGCGGTGAGAGCCGGCAATAGGTCTTTGGGGATGATCGAACAACCCGTCGAGACGAGGGTCGATTTCGGCTGAGTGGGTTTCTCTTCAAAGGCAGCAATGGTCTTTCCATCCGGAGCGAGGATGACAGTGCCGAACTTCGTGGCTTGCTCCATATCCTTCATATCATAGGCAGCCACGAGCGGCACTCCCGTCTTGTATGCACCGAGGAACGCGTTCATGTCGAATCCGATGTAGTTGTCGCCGGTGAGAAGGAGAATGTCTTCCGCGATATTCTCGCGCTTGACCCATTCTGCGACTGCACGAAGAGCCCCCAGCTTTACATCATCATGAAGCACCTGCTCGATGTGCACAGTCACAGGTTGTTCAAGTGTTGCATTCCATTCTCCAAAATCTTCTTCAAATGCGGCATTTGTACTGACGGTAATGGGGAAATCAGCAGGAACCTTCTCGACCAAATGCGTCAGAATGGGCTTTCCGACGAGTGGGAGAAGAGGCTTTGCGCGATCTTCCGTGAGGGGCCAGAGCCGTGTGGCGAATCCGCCAGCAAGGATGAATGTACGCATGATCGGGCGGAGTATAGACGAGATACGTCTGAGAGGACCAACCCAGATGACGCTTATTTCATGTAGTTCATGACACGTGCGGTCACTTCCGTCTCTTCATCCACATGTATCTCTGATTGTTGGAAGAGTTGTCTTTTGAAGAACGCTTTACTGTCTTTGTCATTCATAGGAAGAACGACATCAATCGACGAAAAGTCACCAGCCTCTAATGTTGCCTTCACTCTGTCGACAAAGTTGGCAGCTATGCCGCGCCTGCGTTCATGCAAAGCCACGACGCACGCGTGGAGTCTGATGATCGTGTCGTCTCTGCCATCGTCCGTATCTTCTCGTCCCTCTTCAAAGATGGCGCATCCCACGTCTCGGTCCTTCTCGTTGGCGATAATGCCATATACATTCCCTTGGGACAGCAAGCGTACAAGGTCTCTGTCAAAGGGTTTCATTGGGTCAAATTTTTCAAGCATGGCCACAACGGAACGAAAGTCCCGCGGCATCATTGGCCAGTACGAGATACCGGAGCGTGGTGTCTTATTTCTTCGGTGAAGAGGCATGACTGGAATCTCCGCTACGTGCGACATTTCCATGCCCAATTCCATCAGTTCCCTCGTGGCGGCGTTGATGAGTTGATGGATGGCCGCTTCGCAACTCTCCAGAGAGTCGCTTGTGTTGCCTTGGCGCGCTATATCTCCGATCTCTTCCGTGAAGAGGGCTGAACGTGAACGGAAGAAAGGATGTTCCATCAGAGTCACCAATGTCTTTCGAACGCTCTCCCACTGCCTCTCAATCGTTGTCGTGATCGGTGTTTCTTCGCTCTGCTGATGTTCTGTATTCCAGATATGATCGAGACTCTCTCTCCATGGTGATGCTTGATCCACTCTGTCCATCTTCTGACATATAGTCGCAGCGCCTTCCGCCGCGATGGTGGTGTGTGCGAGGGCGACTCGCAGCCCATAAAGTCCCAGTTCTCGTTCACCGTCCAGTGACATGGAAGCATGCTACGCAGCCTTTCGCTGTGCGCAAGTGGCAATTCACTGGAAAAACCACTGCCAGATTGGCGCCTTTGGGCGAACGGCTGTTACAGACCGATTCTCCAATGTCTCGATTCTCTCATCCCTCTCAATAATGCCGAGGATAGAGGGGAGCAACATGTAGGTGATGCCGCGTTTGCGACATGCGCCAAGGAGGTTCATCGACTGTTCGAGATCACTGCATTGGATGAGGTGCGTGATCCGATACTGATCGAGCGTCTCTTCCAATTTGTTGAGTTTGCCGACGACCGGTACGCCCTTGACCGACTTTTCGCTCACACCGCGTCCGTCCAGAATCGCGACGGGCTTCAGAGGACTCTTATTCACTTCTAGCTGCTGAATGAGTGACGTAGCTTCGCGCGTCGCTCCCACGATGAGTGTCGGATACGTCGCGGGGTCCCTTCGCATGAGGTGCCTCGTCAGAAATCCAAACAGGAGATGCCACGCCCATGTGCACACGATCGAAAGCGTGAGCGCCATGAAGAGCAGCGCGCGACTGAAGAACGCTCCAAACAGGAAGTAGTAGAGAAGTGAGAAAAGCGATGCTGCTCCAATTCCAGCAAAGACGATATAGGCGAATGTTCGCACACTCAGTTGCTTTCGGAGCAACGCAAACGTCCTCGTACCGATGAGCATCGCGAGCCACACGGGGGCGACGAGCAATGTGACGACGAAGAATGTTTGGAAGGGGAAGTCACTGGAGAAGATGAAGCCGACGCGCGTGAAGTAGGCCGCTGCATAACAAGCCGCAAAGACGAGAAGGTCTGTGAGGAGCCAAGCGACGAGGAGAAGAGTGCGGCGCACCACACAAGCTTACTGACGTTGCGGCGCCTCTGAAAGGCTTACACGGCAAATGGCACTCTCGTCACGTCCCACGGCACACCATCGAGTGTTGCCGTTCCAGATCCAAGGACACCTTCTGCAAGCGGCAAATTGAATTCCATCCACTGGAGCTTCGCGGCAAGGGCTGCATTGTTCTCCGCTCTCGTTCGTAGCATATCGCGCTGAAGCACATAGGCTGCAAACGTTTCAGCGAAGTCTTCGAAAGCGTCCGACTTTGCGTATCCTGAGATGAAGTCTGCATCGCGCGCGTCGTCGCGCTTTACATTCTGCTTCACCCAACTGATCTTCCAGAATGCGACGGCTGCACTGTCCTCGTAGAAGATTTCGTTGCCGTCGCGGAACATGCTCTGCGGAGCGTTTCCCGTGCCAAGCAAGTTTGCGTGGATGACGTGTGCACATTCATGGGTGAGGAGGGCGATGAACTCCGTGTCATTCACCGTTCCATCGAGAATGATCGTGGTCTTGCCGCCGAGTCCACGTCGCGTTGCACCCTTGTACATCACGTCAAAGGTTTTGAGCCTGTCGCGGCATCCCGCTGGAAGCGCACGCAGGGTGATCGTCGCGAGCGCCTTGTGGTGATCGCTGATGTCTTTCTGATCGACGACGGGGAGGAACAATGGCTCTTCCGTTCCTTCATCAGCTGCTTCTTGAAGAGCTACGGCGGCTGCCAGGGGAGCGGGTCGCTGGTGTTTCTTGGTCGATGGGACCCCGCTTTGGGCCGGGGAGCCATGAATATCCGTTGCTTGGGCCTCTTCGCCTGGTACACTCACCATCGTCAATCCGCCCACGAAGATGCCCAGGAGGAGCGTTATTCCAATGCCAATGGACAGAATTCGGCGCATGTACGGAGGGTCGGAAAAGCAAAAAGGGTATATTATTACAATACTATCGTACCAATGTCAAGTACTGATCCTCCGCTCCACGCAGGGCAGGAGATGACTGTCACCATCGATTCTTTGACCCACGGCGGATCTGGCATGGCCACGATCGGGGATATTCCCGTGTTTATTCCGAATGCCATTCCAGGGCAGCAGATGACCATCGTTCTGACGAAGTTGAAGGACCGTTATGCCGAAGGACGGATAGTGAAAGTGATCCGCAAATCCAAGGAGGAAATTCCTGCGCGTTGTCCGCATTTTGGAACGTGCGGCGGATGCCAGTGGCAGAACCTGCCGTATGACAAACAGCTCACGTACAAGGAAGACATCGTCCGCGAAACGCTCGAACATCTCACGCCTGCCGATGAAGCTGTGAGGAAGCAATTGCCGGGCCGCGTTCTGAAAATCATTCCGAGCCCGCAGGTCTTCCACTATCGCAATAAATTGGAGATGAGCTTTGGCTACACCTCGATGCGCGTTGAGGAGAAGAATGGGAGGAAAGCGTTCATCGATGAAGGACCGACGATCGGTTTCCATCAGCCGAATGAATGGTCGACGGTGTTGCCGATCACCGAATGCCATCTCTACGACGAATCACTGTCGATGCTCCTCATGGATATTCGTCGCTTCATGCAGGACACGAAGCTTCCCGTCTATAACCCAAAGACGCACAAAGGACTTCTCCGAAACCTCCTCCTCCGCCGCGGCGTTCATACGGGCGAGCAGATGATCGCGTTCATGGTGAACGGAAAGAAGAAGGAGCTCGAACCCTTGTTCCAGCATTTCATGCGCTTTGGCGGTCGAGCAGGATTGTCATCTCTCCTCGTCATCGAATCGACTGGTCTCAACGACAAGCCGGAGAACCCGCCCGTGTATCCGCTCGTTGGAAAGCAGACGATTCGTGAGCGGCTCTTCGATCTCGAATTCGACATCTCGCCGTTCTCCTTCTTCCAAACGAACACGCTCGCCGCCGAGAAGCTCTACAACGCGATCTACCAAGGCGCCGAGCTGACACAGAAGGACACGGTGCTCGACGCGTACTGCGGCATGGGAACGATTGGTCAGTACCTCGCGCGCTTCTGCCAGAAAGTCGTGGGAGTCGAGAGTCATCCAGCAGCCATAGAAGACGCGCTGGCATCCGCAGGGAAGAATCGCATCGGCAACATCAGCTTCTACAAAGGCCGTGCGGAGCAAGTGCTCAAGGACCAGCTGAAGCCGGGAGGGAAGTACAAGTTTGACGTCATCGTGGTGGATCCTCCTCGCGCAGGTCTGCATCCTGCTGCTCTTGAAGCCGTTATTGAGCATGCTCCGCGAACAATCGTCTATGTCTCCTGCAACACGGCGACCTTCGCACGCGATCTCGGTGCACTCTTAAAAGCGGGCTATGACGTTCGCACAGTGCAGCCAGTCGACATGTTCCCGCACACGGCGCATATTGAAACAGTGTCGATTCTCCAGAAGCATTGATGCAGCGCATCACGCTCCTCTGTATCGGCTCCGTGAAGGAATCCTGGGTCAAGGAGGGCGCAGCGTTCTATGATGCTCGACTTAAGCGAGCGATCACGTTCGGCATCGCCGAAGTCGCTGCAAGCAAAGAGAAAGATCCCGCAAAGCAACGCGAAGATGAATCAGACCGACTCATCGCCACGGCGAATAAGATCGGTGGAGCGCTCTTCGTACTCGATGAGAAAGGAAAGGCGGTGACGAGCGAACAATTCTCAACCCTCATCGGCGCAGCACGCGACCAGGGCGACCACATCGTCTTCCTCCTTGGCGGTGCGTACGGGCTCTCGGAGGACGTGAAGAAAGCGGGGAGGGCCATTCGACTCTCCGACATGACGCTCCCGCACGAACTCTGCCGCGTGGTGTTCTTGGAGCAGCTCTACAGGGCGACGGAAATACTGAAAGGAAGCGGCTATCATCACGCGTGATCGGGTATACTCGGTGCATGTCCGACCAGATCAACAGCATCGCGCGTCTTATTGGCAATTCATACGCCCAAGTGCAGCACGGCATTGATCGTGCGATCGAGTGGGGATTTTCGAAGATGGAGGAGCAGGCGAAAGCTGCGCCGAAGAAAAAGAAGAAGGTCAGCGGCGTCGAACGAGCGGGGAGAGGAGTGCTTGGGTTCCTTGGTGCGGCAGGGGAGGCGTATTTCAGGACGTACTCGAACCTCAAAAAGAAAAAGTAAGCGCCACTGGACGCTCTGTTTTACAGTTGCGGCGCCATTTGAAGCTTTGCAGAACTCTTTTACAAAAACTTGCAATTGTGTTCAATTGCGGGAAAGATGTGTATATGCACACACCAGAAGCAATCGACCTTGGAACACTCATCGAAAGCGAATTCCAACCGTCAAAGCAACAGCCAGCGTGGTTGCAGGAGATTGCTGATGGAGTCGTGCAAAGCCATCGCGCCTCGCTCGATGAACTCAAGGGGCAGGGAAGGCGTGGAGATTTGCTCCAATTTATCGGTGAGCAAGATCCCGAGTAAGACCGCTTTGATTTTGGTGGCTATCTCACCTAGCGCTGTTATCGCGTGGTAGACCGTTTCAGAAAAATCGCTCTTTACTTCATATTTTGGTGGCAGCCCCACCGGGAATCGAACCCGGCTTTCCTGGATGAGAACCAAGTGTCCTAGCCGATAGACGATGGGGCC
>CAZBSN010000018.1:0-11844 GCA_964494435.1 uncultured Candidatus Peribacteria bacterium
GCGGGAAGCTCGACCAGTTTTTATCCGAGAAGCGGAACGCGACGTCGTCGGAGAGGCGGTAGTTCTTGAGAAGGATGTCGATCGAGCGACTGGCCTTCGCAGTTGGTCGGTGCTTCGCAATGATCTGTTCGACCGATCGCGGAA
Source organism: uncultured Candidatus Peribacteria bacterium (assembly GCA_964494435.1). Taxonomy (GTDB): domain Bacteria; phylum Patescibacteriota; class Gracilibacteria; order Peribacterales; family Peribacteraceae; genus DALYDP01. The sequence continues at coordinate 145 of CAZBSN010000018.1, forward strand.
GACGGAACGCAGGCGGGCTGTGCGGCACGTTCGGGTTGCCTCCTCGCAGGTGGTGGTCCGTGCCCTCGGTCACGATGCCCTCGAATCCCATGAGGCGGACGACCTGGGCGATCTCGTTACTGAAGATGAGTTCGGTGTTGCGGAAGATGCGCGGCGTTTGCCCGAAGAGCTCCTCGATTGTTTTCACATGCTTTGTCACTTGCTCACAGAATTCCGGAAGCGACTTGAGGGAGGAGAGCGAGTGGTAGTACGTCTCGGCGAGGAATTCGACCTGACCGGTCTTCGCGAGTTCTTGGAACGATTGCAGAACGTCCATCCCGTATTCACGGCATTGATCCAAGAACACGCCGGAAAGAGAGTACGACACATGGAACTCCGGGTTGTCACGGAGCATCTGGAGGATCGTTGCGTTCGCAGGGAGGTAGCACTTCTCCGCGACCTTGCGGAAGATCGCACGGTTCTTCTCCTCGTCGAAGTACGAGACGTTCGTCCCGATGTCGGTGTAGCGCAGGTCCTTCAACCGGTAGGGCTGATGAACTTGAAAGTAGAAGCAGACGCGCTGAGCCATATTAGTGGGAGGAGTGGAGGAGGTGCTTGTAGAGAGAGGCGACTTCGCCTGCTTGGTTTTTCCAACTGAGTCGCTTCAAGATTCCAACCGCTTCGGATCGCAGTTGGCGCGCGAGCGGTTGTTCACGAAGGACCGTGACGATGCAGTCGGCCATGAGGTCCTTGTCCCAGAAGTCCACTTTGAATGCGTGCTCGATCACTTCTGCAGCGCCCGATTGTTTACTGAGAATGACAGGTGCGCCGTGAGCAATTGCTTCGAGAGCGACCAAGCCGAACGGCTCGCTCACTGAGGGCATCACGAAGCAGGCGGCTCGACGATAGAGATTCTCCGCATCGCGGGCGCCGACCTTGCCTGTGAAGACGATGTTCTTTGCGAGGCCCAGTGCGCATGCGCGCTCCATGAGTTCAGGGAGCATGCCCCCTTCACCGGCCATGACGAACTGTGCGTCTGGTCGCACGTCATGCACGAGCTTCGCAACTTCCAAGAATTGCATCGGGTTTTTCTGGGTCGTGAGACGACCGAGGAAGAGGACGAGCGGCGTGCGCTTGCCTTGAAAGTCCGTCACGTGTGACTGATGTGCAAGGCCGAGCTGCGGGACGTCGTGGCCGTTGTACACCACCGCGATCTTGTGGGGATTGATGCCGTACTGCTGCACCAAAATATTCTTCGTGTAGTTGCTGACGGCGATGATCTTGTCGGCTGCGAGGAAGCCGCGTCGTTCTTGATCCGCGATCCACATGTTTGGCTGGAAGTGCGTGCGGTCGTACTCCGTCGCATGAATGTGCATGACGAGAGGGACACGGTGAAACCGTGCGGCGCGGATGCCCGCTTCGTACGTCATCCAGTCATGACAGTGTACGACATCGGGATGCAGATCCCTCGTCACGGCAACGCTCTGTTCTGCAAACTTCCAGACGGCCTCTCCCAAGTTTGGTCCGTAGAGATCCTTGATCGATTCCGCCGTGCCCGTTCCAAGTGTGGTCATCGATGCTATGCGTTCTGCATACTCAGTCGGATTTTCATAGGGCTGCAACGCGCTCGGTACGAACCGAATACTCGCTTCTTCCGTGAGAATTGTTCCCGTCGCATCGGCCGGTCCACGCAGAAGATGAGCATCGGGATGGCTCTGAACGTCCATCGGAAGGACCAAGGTCACCTGCACGCCGCGTTGTGAGAGACCTCGAACGAGACCCTGGCACGCCACTCCGAGACCACCCGTATGGAGCGGGGGATACTCCCATCCGAACATGAGCGCATGCAGAGACATTTTTAGGTGTGTTTGTGTTGGGTATAAATCTCTTGATTATACCAGAAATGCCGATTTTGAGCCATCCGCTAGACCTTTCCACAATTCCTATTTCATGGTTGGATATTACTTCTGCGCTTTGAGTATTTCCCCCTTCAAAAGGAGGGCTTTATCGACTGTTCGACTGAGGACGCTCTCCGCTGGAGCCGCACTGAGCACGCCGGAGAGAAGGCCCACTTCCAGAAGTTTTGCCTTCTGATCATCTGCGGAGAGAGTTGCTGTGTCCGGATAGAGCTCTACGAGGAGGTCTTTGAGGGTGAACATGCCAGACCGTCCAAACAGTCGAGCGACGCGCTGAGCATCACTCGCGTCTGGCGTGAGAGCATTGGTGCTAAAGATGAGCGTGGCTCCGCTCCACGAAGGATTCATTGTGCTTTCACCTGTGAGAATTTTTTCCTGCAGTGCTCGCAGGAGCAATGGATCATTGGGAACGTGGGCAAGAGAGAATACGTTCACTTCTTGCCGAACCAAAAACAGTTGCAGCCGAGTACGGGAAGACGCATCAAGTCGGATCTCTGACAGGGGTAAATGTTCTTGAGTAGTGAATGCCGCAATGTATCCGGCGGCACTGCCGATGGCCAACTCCGTGCTGACACTTCGCAACGAACGCGATGCGATGTGCGTGGCACTCACGGTCGTGTTTCCAGGCAGAATGTTTTGCCCTCCCGTGGGAATGAACATGTCGAGGGTCAACGAGACGGTGCGAGGAGGAAGACGCGTTTCAAACATGGTCAGTTCAGGCGAGAGAATACGCGATTCTCGTAAGAATTTGAGGAAGGATTTGAGAACGCCTTCTTTGGCTTCTCTCGGTGATTCGATGATCGGAAGCTGCGAAACTCCTTCAACAGAAAGAATGATGTCTTGTGTCGCCATTGTGTGCTGTGTTCGTGCGACGCATTGACCATCCTTTTCCAATTTTCCTACGCAGATTGTGGTGCATGAACCAGTGCAATTCGTTCGGTCGAGAAAGGCGTCGGCTTCTGTCAGAGCTGCGTGTCCGATGAGACGGCGTATGTCGGGAAGTCGAAGACGCGGCGAATGACCATCCGATGTTGCGAAGACGAACGATGCCCGTGTGAGTCTGCGCTCATCGCAGAGAGGGGTATCGTTATTCGAACAAGCTTTGGGAATGATCGATGATCGAATATGGGGGAGGAGATTTTCTGCAAATGTTCTGAGTGATCCATGGAGCGACGGATCATCGTATTGTCCCAGCGTGATGGGTCCAATCCCGCGTGGAGACGCATCGAGAAAGAGGATTCCGTGGCTTTCTGAGCCAATTTTCAAGCGTGTTCGGATGAGAGAAGGAATCGACGGAAGTGAAAGTGCTGGAACGAGCGTGCCACTCCCGTGTCTGCCGATTGGTGGTAGATCTACGAATGTAAGAAGTCTGTCTGCCGATGAACTGCCGGGCGCAAGCGATAGAGGCGGTTCGTCCTCTTTCCGGATCAAAAGATTCTCAGCGCGAGCGTTTATATCTCGTACATCGAAGGAAATGTGCTGTGCAATGTGGTCGCCATTCATCAGCGTACTGATTGTGGGCAAGACAGTCCCATGCCACCACATGCGGAATAGTCCCGCGGGCAAACCAGCGAGCGAATGTGGTGTTGTTGACCCCGCGGGCACTGCGAGACGGTAGGTATCTATCGATGCGTTCGCGATTGCGTACATGCTCAATTCACCGTTGCCTGTTACGCGCATTCCTTCGATTGGCGTGAGATAACGGCTCCCGACAAATACGTACGTATCACCTGGTATGGGGACAAGCTCATGTGGTTTTTCGAAAGAAGAGAGCGTCACTGATGTTGCTAGTGGTGCACGAACCCACACGTCATATACGCCCCCCGCTCCGGTTGGCGTGACGGCCACGGAGCTGATACCTGTTGCCAAAAGATCGGCTCCATTAGGCAACAGCCGAGCCATCGAAGCAGCCGTAGGTGAAGGGGAGAGTGACTTTCCCCAGAGTGTGAACACGTACGAACGTCCTTGAGTTAATTCAACTGTTCCAAGAAGCGATAAATCGGTGATGCCAGAGAGGAGAATGCCGAGAGAACCCGCTTCAGCAATGGTGAATGCACATTGAGACATGCAGGTTCCGTTGTGCGCAAACAATGCGTAGCGAGATGTTTCTTCCGGGCTGAAGGTCCACTGAACAGATGGAACATTCCCAAGGCCTGGATAGAACGACTGTTGTAGTTCTGACTTCGTAGCGAGGGCGAAATCTTTCGTCTTGCCTCGTAGTGGCGAAACCGGAACGACGAGGAACGAGGCGCCGTCTGGACCGTGAAGTTTTCTCTCTGTTTGAGTGAGAGCAACATTCCGCAGGACCCATGTGCCTCTTCCCACTCGTTCTGCCATGACCGCTTCGTTATCGAGACGAAGAGGGAGCGGAGTACGCGGTGCATCCAGCGTTGCTGTTTTGATGTAGATGTCTGCGGCGTCTCCCCGCCATGCTCGTGCTTTCAGTAAAATGAGCCCGTCGGCGCCAGCCGTGAGGAATTGTGCTGGTACATTTGCATTCCGCTTACGAGCGATAATGCCTTCCACGAACTCTCCGGGAAGCTCTGTGTGCACTGTGACTTTTAGAGGCCTCACAGGATCGACGGAAAATACACCGAGTCGAACGAAGCGTTCCGTGCTCACCCTTGGCAGGTCGATATCGAGACTTATTCCAGTGATTGCATCTTCCACTGTTGCGTGTAGACGTTCATTCTCATGGGCGATTGCGAAGAGTTCTACTGTGTCTTGGAACTGAGAGGGAAATGTAAATGTTGCAGTGCATCCCGTTTTTCGCGCGCGCCACATTATCGCATTGGAAACGAATGGTCTTACCGAGCTGTCTATTTCCCAGCAGGAAGCATCCATGTCCGATGGTGAAACAAATTCGCCGTGGTATCCACGATCGAGTAATGCGACGACATCACTTGCGCCATCCAAGCGGCGTCCAAGTCCGGGAACGACGCCACCCGACGTCGTGAGACCTTCTTCCAGAATGCTTAGCGTTTGAGCTGGAAGCGCATGTTCCTCGTTCGTTTCTTCCTTCGACTCCCATCCACTTCGCGTTGGGACGCCCGCATATGCGAACAATTCACCGGCTTCTGTTCCATCGATTAATGTCTTAAAACGAACCACAACCGTTTGTCCGTTATCGTTCTTTCGCAGAAGTGCATGTGTGAGTTCTGTCGATGATGTGCCGCTCAATGCAGCAATGCTGTAGTTTTGAAGCAGCTGCAATGATGGTAGGCGAGCCATTTCTTCACGGAAGAACAATGCCAAGTCTGACGGAACTGCTTCGAGTGTAGGAGCGCGATGCCGCTTCTCTAGCCATGCGTGTAGCCGTTGTTCGATGCTCGACTGCACATTCAATGATGGTTTTTCCTTCAATAATGAAGGGATATCCGCCGCCCATTCGTCGCCGAATGTCGTTGCGTTGGAAGCCAAAACCACCCGCACTCCACCATCGGCCGCACTGATCGCAGCGGACGCTCCTCCCAATGTTCCACCCCACGTCAAAACATCTGTTTCGATGACCTCAACCGCTCCCACGCGCAGGTCGAAGACACTCTTGGTGACGAAAAGTGAGGACAGTGGATCTTCCCAGTTACGTGGATCGCGAGCACTCTCCTCTGGCGTTGGAAGAGTCGACACTGTGTTCTCAAATCCAAGTGGCAGAAACATCACCGGCTGATGTCGTTGGACCCACTCGCGATAAAACACGAGCAACGCCACACATACGACACCAATCGCAATCCTCTTTAACCAGGGAAGCATGGTCCTCAGTGTAGCACCGTCGGCGCTTTACACATTGCTTGCAGTCCGTTGCATTCGTAGCACTCCGATGAGCATGCTTGCGAGCATGAGTTGCATGCCAATGAGTGCGAGAGTGACCATTGGAATGCCCAAGACCAATGTCAGGTGCTCGCATGAAACATAGCTATCACAGCGCGAAGCGATCCAGGAGATGCCGATCCCCCCGATGGTTGCCAGCAAGAGACCAACTGTCAGCCCAGTTTCAAAGCGGGTGAGAAATCGAAGGACACGGTCGGTCGTGCGAGAAGCGTGTACTTTGGCGCCGAATGCAAAGGTGCGACCGACATCCCACAAGGAAATGGTTTCGAGACCGAGAACTGTGACGCACATCGCAACCAGCATGCCCAGCGGATGTGCAGTCGAACTTGTGGTAAGAAGTGCAACGAGTGCGAGCAAGCCTCCGCTGACAAGCAGCAGGCCTGGATAGAGGAGGAGCCACCGTGGCGCGAAGAGCATCATAAATCGCAGATGCTTCCAGCCGTCGCTCCATGTGCGCAAATGCGATGGTTGTCCGCGGCGTCCATCCTTGCGCAGACGCGTCGCCACTTCGGTGATGCGCATGTCGAGAAGTGACGCCTTCACGATCATCTCACTCGCGAATTCCATGCCGTGCGTCTGGAGATGCATGCGTTCGTATGCTTCTTTCCTGAAGCCGCGAATGCCGCAGTGGAAATCGCCAATTGGCGTTCCGAAGAACAGCCGCCCAATACCACTTAGCACCGGATTTCCCAGTCGATGTGAGAATGGCATTGCACCCCGCGCGATTCCGCCGAGGAAGCGATTCCCCATCACGAGGTCATAGCCTTTGCGCAATTTCCGCAAGAAGCGGGGGAGGTGTTCGAAGTCGTAGCTGTCGTCAGCGTCGGCCATCACGACGTACGTTCCGCGGGCTGCAGCGATGCCGCCCTTGAGCGCGTATCCATAACCGTGTTTTGGAACAGAGACGACGCGAGCACCGGCGCGGCGCGCGGCTTTTGCAGAGCCGTCCTTGCTTCCATTGTCCGCGACGACAACCTCGCCTTTGATGCGGTGTTTCCTGAAGGACGCGCGCACTTCATGCACACATCGCCCCACAGTCTGTTCCTCATTGAGACACGGAAGAACGACCGAGAGCTCTACTTTTTGTTTGGCCGTAGAACGCGTTGAAGGCATCGGATCAGTGTACCACATTCCCGTTGTTTTTGCACGTCTACACGCCGTTTCCGGCAATGGGACTATCGTTGTAAAAAAGTGCCTTTTCTGGTAAAATCATGAGATTGTCTACACCCATATCACCCACAGGTCCGGAGCGTGTCCTTGGCATTACTGAAGCCGTTTCTGGACATGCCGAAAGCCAAGGTTCGACGCATCGCGTCGGTGTTCTCTCGCGCGTAGGCAAAGCCCTTTTCCCATTTCTGTATCCGCCACCACAGAGCGAATACACGGCTGCCGGTTTCACCAATGTGCACGATTACCTCTTCCTGTCGGAGGAGCAGAGCGCGAAAGGACCGATCATCTCGAAGGAGATCTTATCGTTGGCGATGGTCGTCGCCATGATGAGTGCATTGTCACTTGTTTCACTGCGCGTACTCACGGGCATGCCCTACGTGCGCATTATCGCGCTGATCATTTCAGTGTTCTACATCTTTGTTGTGTTGTTCAAGGTTGTCATGATGATCGCGTCGATTCGTGAGGAACCGCATGAATATTCTCCGGACGAAATCCGGGCGGTGGCGGATAGTGATTTGCCGGTCATGACGATCTTGATCCCGCTGTACAAGGAACACACGCTTATTCCACAGATCTTCAAGTATTTGTCAGAGTTCGATTATCCGCCAGAGAAGCTGGATATCATTTTCATTCTGGAAGAAACGGACAAAGAAACCGCAGAGGCGTTCCTCGCTCAAAATCCACCATCGCATTTCAAGGCGCTTCTATCTCCTGATGTACAGCCAAAGACGAAACCGAAGGCAATGAACGTCGCATTTCGTCAGGCGAAAGGGGAGTACATCGTCATTTACGATGCAGAAATTTTGCCGGAGGCCGATCAGCTGAAGAAGGCGTATCTCACGCTCAAAGATCATCCCGATGTGAACTATCTCCATGCGAAATTCGACGTCTATAACCTACGCTGTAACTGGATTACGCGTCTCTACGCAGCGGAACTCACGTACTTCTATCACCACTTCATGCCGGGTGTAGTTTGTCTTGGTTTCCCGGTTCCAATTTCCGGGCACACAGTCTTCTTCCGTCGCACAGCGATCGAGGCGGTTGGTGCATGGGATCCGTACAACGTTGCGGAAGATTGTGACATTGGCATTCGGCTTTTCCGTCATGGTTTTGGCAGCGGCATGATGCTCGAAAGTCACAGCTGGGAGCAGTCCACAGCCACTATTCCGACATGGGTGCGTCAGCGAACACGTTGGGTTCAAGGATTCATTCAAACGACCCTTGTGCAACTGCGCTATCCGCTGCTCCTCAAGAAGCAATTGAAAACGTGGCGGAACTTTTGTGCATTTCTCCTCTTCGTTCCAGGGAATGTGGTCCAGAATATTCTCAACATCGTGCAATGGTGCCTCTTCATTCTCTGGTACACCACCAGTGCGCCCTTCATCCAGCTCGCATACACGGGGCCGACGTTGTACATCTCCATGGTATGCTTCGTAGCCGGAAATTTTATCCTCACGTTCTTCTGGATGTACGGACTGTTTTCGCGCAAGCACTACTGGACAGTATTTTGGGCAGTCCTTACGCCTATCTATTGGGTGATGCTTGGCATTGCCACCATTCGCGCGACGTACCACCTCTTCCTCCATCCGTATAAGTGGGACAAGACACAGCACTTCGCCGTACAGACCACTCCTCCGCACGCATGAACAAGATCCTTCAATCTATCAGAGGCGTGCGCCCCGAAGTGTGGGTGTTCATCTGTGCGCATATCGCGGGCACGATGATGGCTCTCGTGCTCCAGGCGAAAGGATTGACCATCGGGACAGGAGACCAAGCCGCGCGTTTGAACTTCTCTCGCTTTGCCGCAGAAAGTCTTACGCCAGGCATCACGCAAATAGGATTCCTCTGGAGACCTCTGCTGCACATATTGTTGATTCCGCTTTCACTCGTGCATGAGTTCTATCGCACGGGCATCGCTGCCCCTCTGCTTCTCGTTCCATGTTTTGCCGCCGCCACGTCGCTTCTCTACACCATCACGCGATCGCTCCTGCAGAGTGCGTTCTGGGCAACAGTCGCCAGTGCGATGTTCATGCTCAATCCGTACATTCTGTATTACGCGGGCGTACCGATGACGGAGATCCTCTTCATTCTTCTCTTATTCCTCACAGCCAAGCACGTCTTACGCTGGCTGGAAACTAATAATACGAGTCATCTCCTATTTGCCGGTTGCATCATCGCGCTTCTGTTTTTGTGTCGCGTGGAAGGCATCGCGCTTCTTCCCTTGCTCTTCATCATCATCGTCTCCCGTTCCATTCAGTGTAAATCAAATGCGAGTGAAACTGTCGCATTGTTATTTCTTTTCTTTTCGCTCGCGACATGTGGAGTTGCGGCAACGGCGCTGTACGGTTTCTCATTCCACGGAAACGCCTTCGCATTTTTGAGCCCTGAAAGTTATCTGATGGAAATCACGAATTTGGACACATCAGTAGCGACAGGCGGGTACCTCTTTTCAGATTTCTTGGTCCTCGTCACGCAAATCGTCATGAATGCGATGTGGTATGTCATCGGCAAGCCGCTGTTTTGGATTGTGGGCCTGTCACTCGTCGGCCTTCCGTTTGTTCGTCGGAAATTTGAAACATACGCAACGCTCGCAATTCTTCTCATTCCGTTGATCTTTGTGGTCTATGCAATGCTTCAACGTCGAACAATTATCATGATTCCAACACTACCCGATCTGCGGTGGCCGCTCAGTGGTCCATCGGGGATATTGATCGACGTGCGCTACGTGCTGACAGCGATGGGGTTCTACATTCTCGTGCCTATCTTGTGCGCCGATGCCGTCACGCGAGGATTGCGCTGGATACGATGGAAGGCGATTGCTGTCATTGTCTCCGTGATAACAACTTTGGTGCTTATTGCTGCATCTGCGTTGCATCTCAGGACAATGCTTGTTTCCGACTTTGCGTGGATCCGACAGGATATGGCTTTCGCCCATGAAGACACGTACGTCACGAGCAATTATCTGCGCAAGCAGTATGATTTTGGATACGTTTTGACAGCACAAACAATCTACGATCATCGCACATTCATCGCATCCGACATTCCATTGGATCATTTTATCCAAGATGCGAATTACTTGTTTTTCGATCAAGCCGTGAGGGAACCGTGGCTCTTTGCTCGATGGGTGCTTATCTCTCAGAGGCCTAATGGCAGACTGCATCCTGCACTATTCGCTTTGGAAAAAAATCCTGTGTTTTTGCAATACTACGAACTCGCTCTAACCAATACGCTCTTCCGCGTGTATCGATTGAAAGAGCACGTTGTGCGGCAAATGGCCCGACAACTTGGTATTTCGCCCCTCGCACTACCGTCACTCAATCCTGAAACAACCAAGTGGAATCCGGCGACGATCTACGAGCAATTGCAGCAGAGCAAGACGGACGTCACGCCTTGATGTTCCACGCACGTTGCGAATATTCAGCAATGCAGCGATGCGTGTTGAACGTCGCAACGAGTGCGATCGAACGTTTCATTCGCTCCGCCCAACGTGCAGGATCACTCTCGTATTCTGGAAGAATCTCGTTCTGCAGCTGCGTCAGGATGTCTTCGGCGTCGAGCTTGCGCATGGTGTCTTCATCGGCGACATCGCGCTCCGGTCCCACTCTCCAGCCCGCCTCAGGATCGGCGGCATAGGCTTCGGCCCACCAACCATCCAACGTCGAAAGATTGAGAGTGCCGTTCAATGCGGCTTTCATGCCGGATGTTCCTGATGCTTCCTTGAGGCGCATGGGCGTGTTGAGCCAAATGTCAGCGCCGGCAACGAGCAGGGCAGCGAACTCTGGATCGTACTGCGGCACGTAGACGACCGGCAGTCCATTGCCGAACCGTTCTCCGCGTCCATGAAGATGTTGTATCACCTCGGCTGCAAATGTATCGCCGGAGTGTGAATTGCCGCTGTGAACGATCTCTATTCGTCCTCCCCCGACCGACATAAGTCGTTCTTCATTCGCGTAGAGCAGCTCTGGTTGCTTGTAGGGAACAATGCGTCGAGCTTCGACGATGAGGAGTTTTTTCGGATCAAGTACTCGTCCAGTCCGCTTCTTGATCTCGTCGATGAGCCTCTTCTTTGCCGTTGTGTGCGCTTCGAGGATATCTGCGTCCGGCAGAGCATGCGCATGTGCGAGGATCTCCGGATGTTCTCTCCAGCCAGGCAGATGTGCATCGAACAATTGCTGCATCTCCACGCTCGCCCAGGTTGGGTGATGGATGCCATTCGTAATGGAATCGATGTCGTTGCTGTGCAGCATCGCCCGCGCCACGGCGCCATGGATTTTCGACACGCCGCATGTGTAGCGGCTGAGGCGCATTGCGAGGAGCGTCATCGACAGTGCGTCTTCGCCTGCGAGACGTTTGATGTGCCACGGCAGCATGTCGCCGAGCAATTTCTGTGCGAGATCATAGGGGAAGACGTCGTGCCCTGCGGGAACAGGCGTGTGGGTGGTGAATGCGCAGGACGCACGCACCGCATCGTCGCTGAACCCGCGCTCCTTCAGGAGTTCCAATGTGAGGAAGGCGCAGTGTCCTTCATTCATATGGTACGAGCCGATCTCTGTGTGGCCGAGAGCCCGAAGCATGCGGATTCCGCCGATACCGAGGATGATCTCTTGTTTCATGCGCGCTTCCTGTCCGCCGCCGTACAGCGTGCGAGTGATCTCTCGATCTTCCGCTGCATTCTCCGGTAGATCCGTGTCGAGGAAGTACACGGGGATGGTCGTTTTCGCTCCCCGAAGATTTAAGAGCCACGCGCACACGTGGACCGAACGTCCTTCAATCTGGACAGATGCTCTCTCGCGAAGAAGCGTCAGTC
>CAZBSN010000019.1:0-10801 GCA_964494435.1 uncultured Candidatus Peribacteria bacterium
CGAACATGTCGTACGTCTTGATCGGATAAATGTCGGAATGATGGAGCGTCATGTCGGCTCCTGCGAGTGCGTGCACCTTCGGATCAAACGTGAGCGTGTAATCTTGCACTTCGCGAATCTCGGCGTCGGGGAAGGTCGAGTAGATGAGACCTTCGATCGTTTCCAAAATGGATTCGTCGACCGTGACGTAGAAGTACGTGTACTGGTTGTAACCGAGGAATTCGAGCGACACGCGCTTTCCCGTGAATGTGTTCCACAAGTTCACAAGAAGTTCATGGAATTTGGATTCCAACTTCTTTTCTCCCTCTTGCCCCTGAGGGATGACGATGTGGAGGTAGCGTAACGCCATAACGGTGAGAATCGCTCAACTCAGAGCAAATTCATCTCTTATTATAGCCTAAAATACGCATAAATGCATCTTTTGAGACCCTTCAGTGGGAGCAATAGACGGGCTTGAAATACCCTTATGCTGAGAATTCCTTCTCCCACTCCTCTCGATCCCAGATAATCCACGGGGAATCGGGAGGATAGATGGTTTGAATGGGTTTACCGCTTTTGGCACACGTGCGGTCATAGAGCTTCACACCCCCAGTGAGTTCCGATCGCTGATCCATGCGCTCGTCGTAAGCCATACGCGGCAGTGGAACATTTAATTCACGGTATCGCTTGATCTCACGCGACGTGATTTTGAACGCACGACCGGAGAATTCACTGCGCACGATGATGAGATCGTCCGACTCAGGCAAACCGTCCGGCAACGTGTTGACGTCACACGCACCGATGCTGTCTTGTGGCGGGTCGTCCTGCCAACGGAAACCTGCGGCGAGGATTTCCTCTTTCGTCTTTGGGAAGTATCGCTGCGAGAGCGTGTGGTTGTATCCGAACGGTGTTTCTTGCTCCGGAAAGAACTCTCCCCATTCACCGGTACTGCGCATGTGCTCGATGATTTTGGGAACCAATGCTTCGTATTCTTCTTTCGTGTATTGCTTATTGAGAATGCAATATTTTTTGTTGTGCATCGCGTTGCATCCGAAACAACTGTCGCATGAGACACAGTGTTGGCAATAGAGGAGATTGGATGATCCATTCCAACACTCATTGCTGAACTGGATGTTGTACGCGCGATCTCCGCAGATGATGCTCTCATAAATGAGTTCGGTCTGTGTTCCATAGATGGTGAAGTCCATGCAATCCTTCGTGGATTCGAAAATCATGAATCCGTACTTCACGTTCTGTGCATCGGAGACATGGAAGCTCTCCTGAACCGATTTGCACTGGGAAAGGCAATGGCCGGTGCAATCTTCACAGGCGCGGATTACCGCATGTGGACGCGGAAATTGCAGGGTGAATGCATGGAACTGCTCGGCAATATGTTGTCGTGCGGAATAGGATGAAAGTGGAACTTGTTTCAAACGACTTTCGTACTCTTCTTTCGTGAGCTGCTCGTTGAACCAACAGTATTCTTTGTGACTGAGGTTCACGCAGCAGAAACAGTTTTTGCACGATCGACAGTGCGACAGGTAATACGAATCGGAACAGTTCTCGGAAAAAATCGCGTTTTGGACTCCATAGCATGATTCACATTTCGTACAGTCGTAACAGACTTCGCACTTCAAGCATTGCGTGCAGTCGACGGTATCTTTCGTAAACCACACGTTCTCACCGTACATCGAATCCTCGGAGTAACTCGTGTTGAAGACAAGATAACAATTCTTCATGTGCGACGCGTTGTTGCAGTATTCGGAATTCTCCATATCGAGGACCGACGCCGCGAAGAGTGGAACGACGTTCCGAATTTCCATGAATTGCTCGAAGAATGGTCGCGAGAAATCCGGATCACGCCCGAATTCACGACCATCGTGCGCGTCACTGAACCAGGTCTCTTTTTCGATGATCGGAAAAGGAACCGATTCCGGATATCCCGAAAAAATTGTCTTTCCCGTTTTCGAAGACTTTCGCTGATACATGTACGCCTGATTGCGCGTCGACATACGGCGGCGCAGCCGACAATTGGGACAATGTGTCGGTGGAGGAATTCGCTCCTTCTTTCCATTAAAGATGGGCGAGACCTTATCGTAAAAGGCGAGATCTTCGTCGGTAATCTCGAAGTTCACGGAGCAAGCAGTACAGGTTCGTTCCATAGGCCAAACACTATATCACCCCCAGAACTCTTTTTCCCATTCCGGGTAATCCCACAGGATAAGGGGTGAATCGGGCGGGGTAGTCGTGTGAATCGGTTTGCCCGTTTTTGCACAAGTGCGGTCATAGAGCTTCAAACCTCCCATACGCCGCATACGTGCTTCCATGCGCTCATCGTAGGTAAGGCGCGGCAAAGGAACGTTAAACTGTCGATAGCGTTTTATCTCTTCCGACGTAATCTTGAATGGGCGGTCAGAGAGAGCACTCTTCACAATGATGACGTCATCGGTGGCAGGAAGACGATCCGGCAAATCCTTCGCCGCAATCCCCTCTCCTGGTTCACGATGATCCACGTACCACAGTGCGCCGCGAGCGCGCGCCTCGTCCTTCGTCAGAGAAAAGTACCGTTGTGCGAGCGATTGATTGTATGGAATCGGACTGAAGGTGATGGGAACGTGCTCGCCCCACTCATTATTTTCACGCATGTGATCGATGATCTCTGGAACCATCGCGTTATAAGCCTCTTCGGTGTACTGCACATTAAAGATGCAGTACTTCTTATTCCTCAAGCCAACACATGCAAAACAATTACTGCACGACCCCATGACCGAGCAGTAGGTGAGGTTGGAGCAATTACCAAAAAGGTAATAGCAGAAAATGAGGTTTGATGAGCCGACTCCGACGAGCGACGATTCATAACAGAGCTCGATCCCCTCGCCCCACAACGTCACATCCATGCAGTCTCTGTTGCCGTGGCCATCGAGGCTGTAGCAGTACTTGAGATTTTCGCCGTTCGCGATCATCAAACTCTCATGCACGGACTTCGAATTCCGAATCCAGTTCCCTGAAACGTCTTCGCTGGCGTGTGCGCGAATTGCCGGCTGAGGCAGGCTTTGTGCAAGCGTCATCCATTTTGCGCGCAGTTTTTCGCGTTCGGCATAGGATTGCAGATCAACGCTCTTCAGGAATGCTTCATACTCTTCTTTTGTTTTCTGCTCATTGAAAACGCAGTACTCGCGGCGAGCGAGATTCGCACAACCGAAACAATGTTTGCAACCGATGCAATTATGCAGGAAAAAGCTGTCACTGCAGTTAAGCGAACCATACGAGCTCTGAAGGTTATAGCCCGAACATGCGGTGCAGTCGTAACAGAGCTCGGATTCAGGAACACGTGTGCAATCGATGGCATCCTTCGTTCCCCAGATGCTCTCACAATACATACAGTCCTCGCAGAAAGATGCGTTAAAGATGAGATAACTGTTTTTGACTCCCATCACGTTGTTTGAGTAGTCGCTGTTGATCATTTCCGGAATGTATGCGCGCGCCGGCAACGGACAATCGCGAAATAGTGCGAGGAATTGATCGAAAAACGTACGATTGAAATCAAAAGGCCGTCCGAATTCCATCGGATCCCACGAGTCTCCGTACCATAGTTCATTCTCGAACACTTTCACCGGAGCTTCTGGCGTGTACATCGAAAACATCTGCTTCCCTGTCGCAGATGATGGGCGCGTGTAGACGTAGATCTGATTCCGGAACGCCATTCTCCGTTGCACGCGGCACTGCGGGCACAACGTTGGCGGAGGGATGAGTTCTTTCGTTCCGCCGTAGACGGGTGACACCTTCTCGATAAACGCGAGATCCTCGTCCGTGATCTCGAAGTTCGCCAAGCATTGCGCGCAGGAACGGTGCATGGAGGTGCCACTTTAGCACATTTCCTCAGTAGACCGTCGCCAAATAGCACTCCTCGCAATACACCGTTTCAGGACGATCGGGAGCGAACGTTGTGTGCACGTTCTTGCCGCACTTTGCGCACGCGCGATTATAGATGTGGCGCGGATTACGGGTCGCGAGGCGATCGTCGTAGCGAACGTCTGGATGAACGCGTGGAACCGGCAATCCCTGCTGGCGGTAGAACGCGAGTTCCTTCTTCGTGAGCTTAAACGGACGCTTCGTCCGCTCGCAGATGATTGCCCAGTCGAGGACTTCGTCTGGAATTTCGCTGATGCGATCTGGCAGCTGATCCGCAGGAATCGTCTTTTTGATATCAGGAATGCTGTCATCACGCACCGCCCACTGGAACCCTTTGCTCGTCGCTTCGGCTTTCGTGAGTGGGAAATATTCGCTCGCAAGTGAATCGTTATACGGGAAGGACGCTTGGTCTGCAGGGAAGTACTTTCCCCATTCCCCCGCGCGCTGCATGTTCGCGATGATCTTTGGAACGAGCTGCTCGTACTCTTCCTTCGTGTACTGCACGTTGAAGATGCAGTACTGCTTGTGGCGAAGTCCGTTGCAGCCGAAACAATCTTTGCAATTGAAGCAGTACTCGGAGTACAGCATGTTCTGCGAGTAGAAGCAGAAGAGACAGTATGCACAGTGGAAGACTTCGATCGCACCGAGGAATTCGTAACAGAGTTCGATCTTCAAATACATGTTCGCACAGTGGTAGTTGTCCTTCACCTGAATACCCGTGTAGCAATACGCACAATCTTCGCTCTCCGTGAGATCGAAGCACTCTTTGCAGTTCTTGCAGTTCTCAATGTAATCACCCGTGCTGGATTCGCTATTAACGATTGTCGCGGGGCGATGGATGCGTGAAGCCTCGACCTTCTTCCATTCACGCTTCCACTCCTCGATTGCAGCATGTGAACCGTCGAGCAGCGCCTTTACTTTCGCTTGATACGCTTCTTTTGTGAGCTGCTCGTTCAAGAAGCAGTACTCTTTGTGGTCCAAATTCGTACAGAGGAAGCAATTGCTGCACGCAATGAGGCTTGAGGAGAAATGGCAATCCTTGCAGTTCTTGCTGAAGAGCAAATACGAGCAGTTGTAGCAGTTGTAACAGTTCACGCTCTCGTAGCAGAGTTCTGAATCGTAGAAGTATGAACAGTCGACGCAGTTGCGGCACGTCTGGAGGAGCTTGCCGTAGTAACAGTCCTCGCAATTTTCCGATGAGTTGATGAGGTAACAGTTCTTGCAGTACGCCGTTCCTGTTGTGAATTCGGAATTTTCGTTCGAGAGCGTGACCAAGTTCATGCGCGGAACCTTCGCGTGCATCTCGCTCCACTGTGCAAAGAATGATTTTGATTCATCATACGGTTTGCCGTACGACATCGCGTCCCACGCATCGCTGTGCCACTTGTGTTGGTCATAGACCGTGTACGGCGAACCAGCTGGATACAGTGCAACAATATCCGCTCCCGTCAGATCGCACTTGCGACGATAGAGGAATCTCTCGTTGCGGTGCGTGGTGCGGATCTGGAGACGACACTCCGGGCAGCGAGTGGGCAGCGGCGGTGAGATTTTCACAGCACCGAACACGAATTCCATCTTCTTGAGGAACACGACTTCATCGTCCGGAATCTCGAACTGCTTTTGGCAAAAGTCACAGGATTGTTGCTGCATAGAGGCCGATTGTAGCGAGTGAAGGACGTTCAGTACACACCTGCGAGATAGCATTCCTCGCAGTACACCGTTTCGGGACGATCGGGAGCATATGTTGTCTGAATCGGCTTTTGGCACTTCGCGCACTCACGGTTCCACAGCCGTTGCGGCCTGCGCCGCTCGGCCCTGAGCAAATGTCGCTCCGACGGATGCAGACGCGGGACTGGGATAGAGTGCTGACGATAAAACGTGAGCTCCTTCTTGATGAGACGGAATGGCTTCCCTGTTTTCTCACAGACAATCGCCCAGTTAAGAACGTCATCAGGAATATCGTGTATGTTGTCGGGCAATTCCGATGCTGGAATCACGCGATCGGCGACAGCAAGCTCCCCCACCTGATCACTCCAAGTAAATCCTGCCTTCAACGCTTTTTCTTTCGAAAGTGGATACGCTTGCTGCGCGTATGTTTCGTTGTAGGCGAAGTGCGACATGTTCACCGGGAAAAATTGTCCGTATTCACCGTGCTTCTTCATGTGTGCGATGATTTTCGGCACAAGCTTTTCATATTCTTCCTTTGTGTATTGCTTGTTCAAGATGCAGTAGCTGTTCTGTTTCATGCCGATGCATCCGAAACAATCGTGCGTTCCGCTGTAGACCATCATGCAGTAATCGACGCTGTGCGAATCGTACACTCCGTAGCAGAAGCGAACGTTCTGAGAGTGCGTGCAGGAGAGATGTTCATAACTCACTTCGGCATGGAACAGGTGGCTGGAACGCCCGATGTCCTTTGAGTGCTCAATGCCAAGCGATTCCCACGCATCTTCGCAATCCTCAACGTCGAAACTCCGCTGTACGTTGCGGCTTTTGACGATGTAGTCGCCGCTGCAATTTTCCGATTGTTCGATGTATGCAAACCGCTGTGGGCGCTTCTTTTCCAGTTCATCAAGCGTCACTCGCGCTTGGCGAACAACCGACTCGGATCCTGTATTCAACTCCTTCATCTTTCGCTCGTAGTCCTCCTTGGAATAGGCCTCGTTCCAGATGTGATATTCCTTGTGGATGAGTCCGCTGCATCCAAAACAATTTTTGCAGCCGGTGCAGTCGACGCAGAACATGCAATCTGAACATTGTTTGCATCGCTGACACCATTTGCAGTTGAACGCGTCGGTACAATCGATGCACTCGTAACATAGTTCGCTCTTGTACACGGTGTGACAGTCGATGCAATCGCGCGACGGACCCATCGTGACGTAACAATAAGCAACGTCTTCGGCAAGAATACGGACGGAGAGGTAACAATTCTTCGAATCGACGATCATGTGACAGTAATCGCAGTTCTCTGAATTGATAATCACCATGTGTGCGTACGGCACCACGACGGAAAGTTCCTGGAGCTGATCGAAGAATGGACGTGAAAAATCCACGTCACGACCGTACGCAAGCGGATCGTATGCATCGGAAAACCACACATCCCGTTTGTAGACTTTGTACGGGCTCTTCGGTGAGTAGAGCGAGATGATGTTCTCGCCGGTTTTGTCGCACTTCCTTTTGTAGTACGCAAACTCGTTGCGGAATGAGAAACGTTGCTGCGCGCTGCAATCGCTGCAGATCTGTGGCAACGGTATTTCGATGGATGTTCCGTCATATGACGGAGACGCTTTCTTGAGAAGCGCGAGCTCATCATCAGAGAGCGTGAATTTCGCCGAACAGCGATTGCACGTTTGTTGCACTGGTTCAATATACTGCGCTCAGGTAACACTCTTCGCAATACACCGTTTCTGACCTATCAGGAGCGTAGGTCGTGTTGATTGCTTTGTTGCACTTCATGCAGGTGCGAGCATAGAGCCGCGGCGGGTTGGCGTACTGCGCGAAACGATCGCCGAACCGTTCCTCCGGATGCAATCGAGGGAGTGGAATGTGATGCTCGCGATAAAAATCCAACTCTTGCTTGATAATGCGGAATGCACGACCGGACCGTTCGCTTTGGATCGCCCAATTGAGCACGTCGTCGGGAATGTCACTGATGGCGTCGGGCAAATCCTTCGCTGGAATGCTGCGCGCTGTCGCATGTTCCGCTTCCCGCGATTCGTACCACGAAAATCCTTTCTCCAGCGCTTGTTCTTCCGTTAACGGGAAGAATTCCTGCGCTGTGGTTTCGTTGTACCCAAAGCAGGACAGCTCTTTCGGAAAGAACTCGCCCCATTCTCCGGTTTTCTTCATGTGCTCAATGAGTTTTCCTCGCAGTTCTTCATATTGTTCTTTCGTGTACTGCTTATTGAGGATGCAGTACTGCTTGTGCTTGAGACCGATGCATCCGAATACGTTCTTACTGAATAACACCAAATCGCAGTACTCCGCTTCGCTCGCATTCCCCGTCGCGTAACAGAACGCACAGCGATTTGCGTCGATACACGCCATGCACTGATAACACAGTCCCGTGTTGTGACCGAAGAACGACGACTGGAACGAATCTTTTGCACCCGCAACGAAGATGGCGTTCGTGATGTCCTGACTGTCTGTGACAAAGAAACAATTGCTGCACCCTTTTGCGTTCTCCAGAAAATCACCAGAGCAGTCTTCGCACGAAATCATATGCGCATACTTCACGATGCGTTTCTTTCGCATGTCGTGGAGTTTTTGAAGAGCATCTACATGTCCACTGTGGCGTCCATTGAGGAGTTCTTCTTTTCGCTTCAGATAGTCATCTTTGGTTAATTGCACGTTTTCAATACAGTACTGCTTATTCTTGAGATTCACGCAGAGGATGCAATCCTTGCAACTCATGCAATCTGACACGTACGCACAGTCCGTGCAGTTCTTGCTGTCGACGATCGATCGGCAATTGTAACAATTGAACGATTCAAAGAGGTCGTAGCACAACTCGTTGTGATTGCCGTAATCGCAATCGACGGAGCTCTTGTTGTACATGCACAAAATTCCGTAGAGCACGTTCTGGTTATAGTCGCCGCCGAACACGCAGTAGCAATCTTTATTTCCCGTCGACATGTTGCAGTAGTCGCTGTTCTCGGCATTCACATTAAAGAGCGACATGCGCGGCACGGTGAGTTGCAGTTCGCGAAACTGTTCGAAGAAAGGTCTGTTGAAATCGATGTCTTGCCCATTCTGCAATGCATCCCACTCATCGGAGTACCAATACTCACGCTCGTACACTGTGTACGGACTGTCCTTGGAGAAAATCGAGATGATGTCTTTCTTTGTCGCATCGCATTTTCGGTGATAGAGCGAACGACCATTGCGAAAACTGAGCTTGTGCATCTGCATGCACGTAAAACATTCCGGAATCGGTGGAAAGCCGAATTTTGCGTAGCCTGCCTTCTCCTCTGGGGTCAGTTCGAAATCGACGCTGCATGAACGACACTGCATACCCAGTATCCTAACACATCCTCAATACACTGATTGGAGATAACAGGATTCGCAATACACGATTTCCGGCCGATCGGGAGCGTATGTCGTGCTGATCGGCTTCTTACACTTCATGCATGATCGATCCCACAAACGCCGTGGGCGACGCGCGGCCATGCGCTTCGTGTGACGGGCTTGCTGCGACAGTCGCGGCACGGGAATGCCAAGACGACGATAGAGATCCAATTCCTGTTTTGTGATGCGATAGGGCTTCTGCGTGTCGGCACATCGCAAAATTTTCTCGGTAATGTCATCTGCAACTTCGTTGATCGTTTCGGGTACGGCAACTTCTGGCCCCATGTAGTGCTCCGTCGAAGTTGTTTCGTCATGCCATCGCCAACCATGCTTCAGTACTTCTTCCTTCGTCAGAGGAAAGAAATCCTGTGCTAGGGTTTCGTTGTATCCGTGAGCCGAAAGCGTCTGATTGAAGAATTGGCCCCATTCGCCGGTTTTCCGCATGTGTTCAATGATTTTTGGCACGAGCGCTTCATATTCTTCCTTTGTGTACTGCTTATTGAGGATGCAGTACTGCGCGTTACGCAACCCAAAACAGCCGAAACAATCCTTCACGGACGGATAGCACGTGTCGCAGTAGATGAGATTCTGAATATTGTTCCAACAGTGGAACGAGAACAACGTGTTGTACATTCTGTATCCACATCCGCAGCACTCGTACGTCAATTCCGTCTCCATGCCGAACATCGATAAATCCATACAGTCCTTCGAGCTGCCAGGAAGTTCGTTGCAGTACTGACAATCTTCCAGTTCTCTGCTGTCGAAAGAGTACTTCGTATTTCTGCACTGCAGCAAATCGTCACCCGTGCAATCTTCGCACTGTGTCATGTGATTCGCTCTCTGTGGAATCGTCAATCGCACTTCTGTGCTGCGGCGTTTCATTTCCGTCACGATCGTATGCGAGAGGACGAGCTTCTCGACTTGCTCCTTCCACTGCTCTTTCGAAACAGGCTTATTGAAAATGTGATACTCCTTCTGCGCGAGACCGTGACATCCGAAGCAGTACTTGCATCCGCGCAGATCCGTCGAGAACCAGCAATCGCTGCTGTTATCCATGTCCTCGCAATAAAAACAGCGGTAGCAGTTCCTGCTGCTGACGCACTCATAACAGAGCTCACATCCAAGGATGCGTAAACAATCGCAACAATTTTTTGACGTGTTAATGCCACGAGAATAGAAGCAATCCTCGTTCCATTCGGCCTGCGTGATCATGTAACAGTTCTTCGCTCCGCTCGAACAGTTCGTGTATTCCGAATTCACATCCAAGTCTGGGTAAGTGAATGTGGCTGGGTGCGGAACCATGTCCGATAATTCTTTGAATTGTGCAAAGAAGGGACGGGAGAAATCAAAATCGCGCCCGTAGGACTTCGGATCCCATCGATCGGAGAGCCATTCCGTCGTG
This sequence comes from uncultured Candidatus Peribacteria bacterium, assembly GCA_964494435.1. Classification (GTDB taxonomy): domain Bacteria; phylum Patescibacteriota; class Gracilibacteria; order Peribacterales; family Peribacteraceae; genus DALYDP01. The sequence continues at coordinate 10,361 of CAZBSN010000019.1, forward strand.
TGGTACACAGGAAAGACGCTGTCCATTGGGTAGGCAGATATCATTGAACGGCCTGAAAGATCGCATTTGCGGTGGTACAGCGTGCGCTCGTTGCGGAATGAAAGTCTGCGCTGAAGACGACATACGGAGCACATCGTTGGCGGAGGAACTGAAAGCGACTTTCCGCCGAATGTCGGTGAAATTTTTTCGTAGAAGGCGAGATCCTCGGTTATGATCTCGAACTTGGCCGAACACTGTTTGCACGTCGTCATCAGTAGACGGAAGAGAGATAGCACTCCTCACAATAGACGATATCTAGACGATCAGGACTGTACGTCGTCTGAATCTGTTTCGAACACTTCGCGCAGGTTCGCGTAAACAATTGTCTCGGATTACTTTGTGCCGTACGCAGCTCGTGTCGCTGCTCAGGACAGACGCGCGGGATGGGCAGGTTCCTGTCGC
>CAZBSN010000020.1:0-10778 GCA_964494435.1 uncultured Candidatus Peribacteria bacterium
CAGCGATGTGAAAACAATTGTCGACGTCGGAACAGGGAGCGGATGCATTGCGATTGCGCTCGCACTCGAACGACCAGAGCTGCGCATTATTGCGACTGATATCTCAGAAGAAGCGTTGAGTACCGCGAAAGAAAATGCAGAACTGCACGGAGTTTCTGATTGGATTGAATTTCGGAAAGGGGATTTACTTGAGCCAGTGATGGATTTGCAGGAGCCATTTCTCCTGGTGAGCAATCCACCGTATGTCGCTGACGAAAAATTGCTCGCTGCTGAGGTTCGTACCTATGAACCGACCAATGCGCTGATGGGAGGAGGTGACGACGGAAGCAGAGTCATCAAAGGAATTATTTCCCAAGCAATGAAACATCCGTTTTGCCGTGGAATTGTCGCCGAGTGTTTAGCTACCCACAGCAAACTATTGACTAACTACTAGATGTATTGTTAAAAACATCCTATGGAAACATCTATCAAGGTTCCATTGTCGATTCTTCGGCCAGTACCCCTTCTTTGGAGAAATCTTACGAAGACAGATAAATCTTCAGGGGTATGGCACATCTATGGAGCTATCGATGAACGTTTGGACTCCTGGTTCGGAACAATTATTAAGGAGGCACAGAGTATTGCAGCGGAACGAAATTTATCGCTTGTTCCTTCAGTCTACAATCTCGCTGAAGATGGTCTTGTGGATGTTCCTACTCCGAGGTCACCTCATATTTATGTAACCGAGAATCCTTCCGATACTACGCAAGCATTTCTCTGTACAACTGTTCTGAATGATCCTGATGCTCGGTGCCTTGTGAGTTATGATCAAGATGAAGTACTTGCGAAACACACAGCTCTCCTCAGTGTCCTTCCCCGGATGTTCGTTGTCGTCGATCATAACCAAAAACTGTTGAGACAGGTGATGAAACGTTGTCTAGAAATTTAAGTGTTATTCCGTTCCACCACCCCACTTCAACTTCGTTCGAAGCGTGTGATAGAACGTATCCTCTTTGCGACGAACAAACTTCACTGTGCGTGACATGATTGCCGTTCGAACGAGATCGAGCCGTTCAAGTGGGAAGTAGACCTGTCCATCGAGCGTGAGACTGACGGCAAGATCGCCGTACGCATCATCTTTTTTGAGGACATCGACGTCGACGACGCTCTTTCCGGGAATGACGATCGGCTTCAGCGTAAAACTGTGCGGGTTAATAGGTGTCAGAATGAATGCGGAAAGACGCGGATGAACAACCGGACCTCCTGCAGCCAGTGAATAGGCCGTCGAGCCTGTTGGCGTTGAAATAATGAGTCCGTCTGCGTGATAGGTCGCAAGATATTCATCGCCGATCGACGTGCGCAAATCGAGCAAGCGCGAGATGGAGCCCTGGGAGATGACGGCGTCATTGAGAGCAATGCCCGTGAAGACTTCTTTCTTCTTGCGAAGCACTTTCACATCCAAGGCGCTGCGCTCTTCAATGGAACCTTCACCTTTAAGCAGACTCGGAAGTAATGTTTCAGCTTCGTGGACGTTGATCTCTGCGAGGAATCCCACTCCACCTCTGTTGATGCTGAGAATTGGAGCATTGAGCGATCCCCATTCGCGAATGGCTCGTAGAATCGTTCCATCACCGCCAATGACGAGGAGGAGATCAATGGGCGTCTGGAGTTTGAGCGGTTTGAGAGTCTTTACAATGGAGGTGTCGCGCATTGTCACAGTGTCGACAAACACTTCTACCTTCGCTTTCTTCAGAAGCTTCATGACGTGCTCCAACGTCTCTTCTTTATCCTGAAGAGCTTCTTTCACGATGAGGCCGATTTTTTTATACGGGGCAGCCATAGGCGAAGAATCTGCGTTGCGTTACATGTTGTCAACAGCCACGTGACACGTCTCAAGCACACGATCGACCGTAGCAGCCCACGTAAAGGACTCTGCGCGCTTCTTTCCGCGAAGGCGCCTTTCCTCGTCTGGATTTGTCAGAGCTTGTTCCAATCCGTGTGCAATGGATGCGGGATCATTGGGGTCAACCAGGCGTGCAGCATCATCCACGATCTCACGCGCGACAGGAATATCCGATGCAACGAGTGGAGCGCCGGCGGCAAGTGCATCGAGCACGGGGAGATTAAATCCCTCAGCAAATGATACGGATGCAAAGAGCGCGCACGTTGCCAGAAGTTTCTTACATTCGTCATCGCTTTGGTATCCGAGCCATTCAACTCCCGGAGTGTTGGAGGCAGTGCGAACAATTTCTTCATCGTCCCACCCACGACCACCGACAAGGAGGAGTCGATGTTTCGATCGAAGATGTTCTGGCAGCAATGAATATGCGTGGATCAGAGTGAGTTGGTTCTTTCGCGGACAGAGCGTACCGATAGCAAGAATGTGACTTCCGCCTGCCGTCCATGAAGGCGGGGGATTCCACGTTGGGCCCGCATAGACTGTTTGAATAATCGTTTGGTCTACATCGAGAAACTGTTCGAGAAGGTCCTTCTTTGTCGCATCGCTCACCGTACACACAGCCGCTGCGTTCTTCAGTGCTCGATTCAGAGTCAGCAGCTCAATCCATTGTGCTCGTCGATCATGCGCGCGCTCTTCAAACGCAATGAGGTCGTGAACGACAGGCACGACAGCGCTTCCTGGAACACCGATCATTGGAACGATGAAACTCGTTGGACTCAGATACACATCAGCTTTCGCTCGCATTGCAGCGTGACGTGCTTTGAGATGCCACAAGATTCCGGAACCTGACATAATCACAACATCGCGTAGAGCTTTCGACGATTTCCACGAAGAAGGAACATCTTTATTTGTGAGCAACGTCACTTCAATGTTGTCGCGCTGCAAGAGTTCCTCAACGCATCGATGCGTCCAAAACCCTTTGCCGGTTTTGCGCTCTGCAACTGCCTCGCGCACGTCGACCACGAGATGCATACGTGACAAGTCTACCTGCAGCGTTGTCGAAGGACACTGTGCTACACTCGACGCCTATGTGGTCCAAGTTCAAAGGGGTATTCGTCGTTTTGGATCTTGAAGAGCGCATCTTAAATGCTGCAACGGGCATTTCCCTCGTCTGTCTCTTTTTCCCGTGGTTATCGGGGCAATTTCTCGGAGGAGACCCCGTGTCGTATTCCGGCCTTGAGTTTTATGTCTCCTACATCGGATTCTTCCTGCTGATTCTCCAAGTTGGCATTCTTGCCATTACGTTCCTGCCGCTCTTCGGCGGTCCGCAGCTTGTGCAGAGGAGATGGAAGGCGACGACGCGTCTGTGCATGGCGGCTGCCGTTGTGATCCTCATTCTCGCATCGCTCTCCGTTCTTGCACGCGTGACGTACGAGTTCCGCGGATTGGAAATCCGCTACGGCGTGTATTTCTCCCTCATCGGCGCACTCATTGCATTGCTCTACGCGTTCTTGCAGTGGCAAGAGGAGAGGAGACGCGACGTGCAGGGCGTCTTCCACCATCCCGAAGATCACCACAGCACACCCGCTCCAGAACTCCCACGAACACAGCCACCTCCACCACCCCCGCCACCTCCTCCATTGGAGCCGGAAGACCATAACCTGCGAATGTGATGTGGTATACTCAGGGCAATGACTGATTCAGCGACCTACAACGATGAAGATCTGGTGTACGTCGATCCTGACGCGAAAGCTGTCGTGGGCCGCGTGGAATTCAACGACAAGGGCCTCGCAAAGCCGCTTGCGATGCCGCCAAAGTTTGCCGAACCAGAGGATCCGGTAGTAGCAGCTGGCGCTGCAGAGCCGGAAGCAAAGCCTGATGCTGCCGCAAAGCCAGCCCTAAAAGGAAAAATAGATCGCCGCCCAGCGCGCAAGCCGCGGACGCGTTACTATCCGTGGGGGACATACCGCACGATGAAGAAGATCTACAAAATCGAGGGAAAGATTCCAGAGCCTGAACGCACCCTCACGTTAAATGATGTGATGGAAAAAGCGTTGCAAGAACCATATTGGGATTGAGTCATCGTGGTTTGCTCTGATTTCTCCCCGTCATCCACGGCAGAAGAAGCGGCAATACGAGTAAACAGGATAATCCTGCAATCACCACTCCGGCAGAACTATGAAAGAGTTCGACTCCCAAGCCGGGAAACGATGCTCCGATGATCATGATGAGCGCTATTCGTACGATGTTCAGGATGTAGAGAGCCGCAAGCCCGCCGCAGAGCACCGTAAGAGCACGCACTGGAACGAGAGGGTGGGGTGTTGCCTGTGCCTTCCACCAGAAAAAGATGAACCCCGCGGTGTACAGCATCATGATATTGAGACCGGTGCATACGGGGCCGATGAGGACTGCGAAGTCATCGTACGTGAGTTGCAGACGGGCAAGATCGGCAACCACAGTTCCCGGGAAAAATGCGAGCAACCAGGCAGTCTGACCTAGAATGAATGGAGCAGCCACCAGGTGATACACCGCATCCAGAACAGCGGTATAGAGATAGAGAACGAAGGTGACGCCGAGGAATGCCAAATCGTACTTGTAACGCCAAATGTACGACTGTGGGAGCCACAGCATGAATGCGCCGACAACGGGAAGAAACAGACTCCAGTACAGTGTTGCCGCGACCAGTGGCCCACCCGCGACAGGAAAGGATTGAATGAAAGAATGCATTGCGAAGAAGCGAGCGGGAGAAGGATGCGTAGCGCCGTACGACACGAGGAGACATGCAACAAAAACGAAAAGTCCCAGCAACGTTTGACGCGCATTGGGCAACGCCAGTTTTGCATCTCGATTCTCTCGATGCGTGAAGTAAAATATTGCCAGGAGAAGCACGAAAACTACGTAGGGTGACGCATTGCCTCCTGCCGGACCGACATACGAGTGTCCGAGGAGATTGCCCAACCAGGATGAACTAATCAGAGCGATGCTTCCGATTGTCAGGCCCGCGATCACGAAAAGGCGAACCGATAACAAATGCACTATTGCCTGGGAATGCTCCGAGTCGGTTTTCTTCATGTGCGAGGCGCGTTACGAAACTTTCGAGGCAGACGAAAAGCAAACGGAATGATCGAACCAACGAAAAGGACAGACCACCATGAAATGTCAGGCACTGCCGTCACCGTGTAATAGACCGTGATACGAATATGGTCAACAGATGGGTTGGCCGCAAAGACATTTTCAGGGGTCCCTGCAACGAGACAGAGCGCGAGCAGAAGTAGATGCCAGAATGTGAGTCGTATGGTCGACATCAGAGGTCGTTGTGCATAAGAGAGCTAATAACCATACCGAAATTGGATGCATTGATATCGTTATAGGTCCAGCTCAAACCCCACACATCGTTCGACGCACCGTAGGTTGCATATTCTTCGTCCGTTGGCCAGTTTGTCGCAGTAGCTTTATTATTACCCGCAACCGCTCCTGCTTTTACTAAACTGACAGTGCTATCTTTGCAGTTATTGCCTCCTGCGGCGAAGCTGCCCTTTCGATCAACCTCGACAACGATGCCGTCGATTGTGGTAGAGGAGGGTATGGAAAAACCAAAATTCGTCGCTTTGAGGTAGTGTGTCGTTTCATCTCCAGAGCTATTCACGGAGGTCGCATAACTCCCGTCGTCTGTGGCGGCATTTCCTGGATTTGTCCATGCTACCGTGCCGACGGCGGAATCATCTGCCAGGGTTCCAGGATCGTTCGGGCCGGAGGAGGGATCAAGAATGTAGGGGAAATGCAGGCCATCAGTGTTGTAGATATACGAAAATGAGTTTTGAACATGGGCAATACCAACAGGTCGTGCAAGCGTGTGGCCATTCTCGTCCGTGAGAAACGGTTTTTCAAATTGGAAGATGATTTGATCGGCACTATCCCTGAGCGTGATCGCATTATCCGCAAGCTCTGTATGCAGACCGGATGAGGAATCGACTGTGAACGAAAGATCGGGGAGAGCGCCTGGAGCTGCAATGGTAATACGCTTTTCGACACGGTTCTCGACGACTTCCCATCGCAACGTCACGGTATCGCTCAGACGGTACGCGACGGTTGCTGCATTTTCGACAACTCCTGTTCCGCTTGCAGCGAATTGGAGCTCAAACCATTGGCCATTCTGTTCGTATATATAACGAGGATGTGTAAGATCGAATGTCACACGTACTCCATCCGCGAGGCGATCGAAGATAAAGAACGTGCTCTGCTGTTGTCCTTCCTGTTCAATCGACACAAGGAATCCTGCGTCATCCCTCGTGAACATTGGGCGACCGGTGGAAACCGCCGCAAAATGGCCGGGCGAGATTTGAAAGGTTGCGGATTTCTCCGTCCTCTCCTCTTTCTGTTCTATCGCTGTCATCGGCAAACCGAATGCAAGGGGATTGAGGGCTTCTCCGATGTAGGTAGGCTGATCTTCCGCCGCAGATGCCGGACTCGTCAGTGTGTGTTTCGCCGGTAGAGCGTGGAAAACAAGCAGGAGCAGACTGCCAGTGACGACAAGGTTCTTGGAAATCACGTTAAAACAATATCATATATCTGCATTTTGGTTCACATATTTGGCAACGCCAGTTTTGCATCTCGGTTCTCTCGATGCGTGAAGTGAAATATTCCCTGGAGAAGTACGAAGACTACGTATGGTGACGCTTAGTTTTCATGTGCGAGGCGCGTTATGAAACTTTCGAGGCAGGCGAAAAGCAAACGGAATGATCGAAGCGATGAGAAGGACGGACCACCAAGGCAGATCGGGGACGGGTGTTACGGGTGCTGTGTAATACACGGTGATGCGCATGTGATCGACGGTAATATTGCATGCCTGCGGTGCTGCGACGAACGCCATACCGAAGGTCGTTGCATTTATATCTGTCGTACTGAATGTCAAGCCCCAGAGATCGGAGGAACCTCCGTACGTGGTATACGTATCCGTTGCGGACCAAACAGCCCCACTCGCTTTATTGTTTCCTGTAATCGTTCCCCCTTTTACAAGCTGTACGACTGTATCATGCACATCTGTGCAGTCGTCCTTCTTTTCAATTTCAGCAACTATTCCATCGATGGTTGCGCCCGCAGAAATTGAAAAGCCGAAGTCGGTCGCCTTTAAATAGTCGGTAAGCTCCGTTAAATCGGAAGGGGTTGCGTACGCATTATCGCTTGCCGCTGCGTTGCCGGGATTATTCCAAACGCGATCACCATATACCTCATTCACAAACGTCGACCCGCTCCTCGGTCCGCTGCTCGGGTCGAGAATATATGGAAAAGATAGACCGGTTTCGTCGTAGGCATAGAAATAACCCCCGTCGGCGTTCTCAGTGATCGATACATCGCGATCAATCTCATGGCCTGTTATGGTCTTCAGAAATGGCTCTTGCGTGACGAAGATCGCTTCGCCACTGGTCTCATCGCTCAGCGTAAAAACGTCGTCTCGGAGAGAAAGCGTGAGATGGTCGGAAGGCCACAACGAAAACGACAAATCCTTTGCGGCTCCTTCGCGTTCGATCGTGATGTCCTTGCGGACGAGATTTCCTTCGACCGTCCAGCGCAGCACTGCTCCGTCGTTCAGCCGGTAGGAGATGACATTGCCACTTTCGATCGTTCCCACTGCATCGGCGTCGAACGCCATGGCAAATCCGTGCCCGCCCTGCGTAAGAGCGTACTGCGGGCGCACGAGATCGAATCGAACTTCGACGCCTCCCGCCAGTCGGTCAAAAATGAATTGTCCGTCTTCCACTCGGCCCTCCGCACTCAGAGGAACCCATGTATCGTTCTTTTCCACGAACAGCGGAGCGCCGTTGGAAACCGTCGCATACTTCCCGGACGCAATTTCAAATGTGGCGGATTTCTCCGTTCTCTCCTCTTTCTGCTCTATCGCTGTCATCAGCAGACCGAATGCGAGGGGATTGAGCACTTCGCCGATGAAGGTGGGCTGATCTTCCGCTGCAGTCGCCGGACTCGTCAGCGAGTGTTTCGCCGGTAGAGCGTGGAAAACAAGCAGGAGAAGGCTGCCAGTGACGACAAGGTTCTTGGAAATCACGTTAAAACAATATCACATATCTGCATTTTGATGCGCATTTTGACATGGTGCTTGCGATGATTATTGGCAATTAAATTCCTTTCACAGTCGTGAAACTATCACTCCAAGAACCGCCATCATTCCGCCGACAATCCACATGCGCATCGTCACTTTGCTTTCACCCCAACCAAGGGCTTCGAAGTGATGATGAATCGGTGCGGAGAGGAACACCTTCTTGCCGCCGCGGAGCCGCTTGCTCGTGAGCTGAATGATCACGGAGAGCATTTCGACGACGAAGATGAATCCGACGAGCGGGAGAATGAACGGCTGATCGAGCATCATGGCGATGACCGCGAGAGTGCCGCCGAGGGCGAATGATCCCGTGTCACCCATGAAGAAGATTGCAGGGGGAACGTTGTGCCACAGGAACGCTGCAATCGCGCCGACACACACGGCACAGAAACCCGCCAGGACGAACAGCCCCTGTGAATAGGCGATGATGCCAAAGGCTCCGAATGCAATCGTTAGAAGGCCTCCCGCGAGGCCGTCGAGCCCGTCAGTGAAGTTCACGGCATTCGTGGTTCCAATGAAGATGAACATGAAAATCGGCACATACCACCATCCGACGAAGACGTCGCCGACGAAAGGAACGTGGAGTGACTCTTGGCCAAGCTTCAAGTAGAACCAAAGACCGGCAACAAGACTGAGGAGAAGGAGCGTGAAGATCTTTTGGCGGAAGCCGAGGCCCTTCTGCTTCTTCTGGTTCCCGACCATTCCACGAAGAAGCGCTCCGCCGAGGGAGAGGAACGCAATGAGAATAACGGCGATGCCTGCGATGACGACTGATTCAATGGATCCGACGGACGCCGTCAATTGTCCGAGGTACGCCAAGACGTCGCCAGTACTGAAGACAATGTATGCCACACCAGCAACGAGAGTTGCAGCACCGACGATGATGAGCCACTTGATGCGGGGCATTGCGCGCTTCAGGCGATCATCGTCTGCACTGATGATGTTCAAATAGTCATCGAGTGCACCGAGGATGCCGAGAGAGACGAGGGCAAAGAGCGGGAGGTACACCTGGCCGCGTTGCAGGAGCGAGTTTTCGATGACGCCGAAGTAGGACAGAATGCGTGAAAAGAGCACCGTCACGATAATTCCACCCCACATGATGATTCCACCCATCGTCGGTGTGCCGAATTTGGCTTGGTGATAGGTTCTAAAAATCGTCGGATCTTTGCCGTCGATCGTCTCGACGCGCAATTGCTTCCCGATCTTGTTGCGCTTCAGGAACGAAACGAAGCTTGGCGTAATTGCAAGAACGATTCCGAAAGCGAAGACGCTGTACACGAGGATTTCGAAGAGCGTGAGCTCTGGGCGGATGAGGAGAGGCATGGACAGAGCGTACTCCCCGGATTTCACGTCATCCAGAGCTATTCTCCAATGTTCGATGTTGAGTGCTGTTTGTCGATGTCGTAGAAACGCATTTGTTCCTTCTTGAAGAGCAATTCAACTCTTCCCGTTGGACCATTGCGGTGCTTACGGATGTAGATGTCACAAATGCCCTGGCGATCGCTGTCCTCGTTATAGTAATCGTCGCGGTACATCATCATCACGATGTCGGCGTCTTGTTCGATGGAGCCTGATTCGCGAAGGTCGGAGAGTTGAGGGACTTTATCGGGGCGAGATTCGACGGCACGGGACAGCTGGGACAGTGCAAGGATTGGGATGTGCAATTCGCGTGCGATTTGTTTAATGGTGCGAGAGATTTCGGAGATTTCCTGCACGCGGTTGCCGGCATAGTTGTTGTTGCCGGTGCTCATGAGCTGCAAGTAGTCGATGACGAGCAGATCGAGGCCGTGCTCCATTTGGAGACGGCGTGCTTTGGTCCGGAATTCCGTGAGTGACGATGCGCTGGAGTCATCGATGAAGATGTTCGCCTTTGCGAGGTCGTCCATGATCGGACCCATGTTCTGGAAGTCGCTGTCGTCGAGCTTACCGCGCTGGAGCTTCCACGAGTCAACGCCGAGCATGGAGGCAAAGAGACGATCGACGAGCTGTTCTTTGCTCATTTCAAGGGAGAAGACGCCAACGGTCTTGCGGTGACGAACGGCAGCGTTTACGGCCATATTGAGCGCCAAGCTTGTTTTACCAATGCTCGGACGTGCGGCGAGGATGATGAGATCGCTCGGCTGTAACCCTGACAGCTTGTAATCGAGCGCCTGGAAGCCTGTCGGCACGCCTTTCACGCCGCCGCTGTCTTCTGATGCATGCAGTTCAGCAAATTTCTCGTAGCGTTCGTCGAGAACATCTTTGATGTGGACGAACTTGTCCTTCATGAACACGTTCGTGATCTGGAAGACCGTGCGCTCTACGGCATCGAGCAAATCGGGGATGGATGTGTCGACTTCGTAGCCGAGACCCACGATGCGGCGTCCAGCATCGATGATGGAGCGGTGCAACGCTTTCGCCTTCACGATTTGTCCGTACTGATAGATGTGCGAGCTGGTCGGAACCGACGACGCGAGATCCGCGAGGAAGGCGCTGCCGCCCACCTGCTGGATCGCTTTATTCTCTGCGAGCTTGTTTGAGACAGTGATGAAATCGATCGCCTCGTGGTCCGAAAAGAGCTGGAAAATAGCTCCGTAAATCGTGCGGTACGTCGGATCGTAAAAATCCTCCGGACGGAGGAAGTCTGAGACTTTCACGATGGCATCAGGATCGAGCAGAAGTGCTCCCAGAACGGTTTTCTCTGCCTCTAGCGAGTGCGGTGGCGTCTCGAAGATGGTTGCTGGAGAAGGCGACATGGGAACGCACTATGGGGGAATTCAGAAAAGAGGGGAAGAGGACAGGATGTGG
>CAZBSN010000021.1:0-10093 GCA_964494435.1 uncultured Candidatus Peribacteria bacterium
GAACCTCAACACCTGAATTTTACGGGTTCCGCGTATTGATCGCCATCTTCACGGGCAGAAGCTCGCGTCGTTTTTCCTTCGGGAGATACTCGCGCGCCACGAGTTCGGGATCGTGCTGTGTCCAGGTTTCTTTAAGAACCCGCGCGCTGACTTTCCGGAGAGTATCGCCATCATGCCAGATAGCGTTAAAACGCTCTGTTGGCTCCCAATCCTTCACGGGGATTTGGGATTTGGTTTTGAGTAATCTCCACGCTCGAACAAGATATCTGGAATGCATGGGAGACCAATCGTAGAAAATCACCTGGTCGAAGACGAGCCGGCCTTGTTCGTCATGGAAGTGATTGATCTCGATGAGATCCACTTCATCTCTCGCGACGTCCGGTTGTGGTTGAAGTCCGTAGGCAGAATCTGCGGGCACGGACGCAACGGCCGCAACGGCAGCGGCAGTCGGAATAGCAAGCGGAAGGGCTGAATTGGAAGAAGGAAACATCGCAAGAGTCGTGATGCACGTGTCACGCGCAACCGCACGCGTGTATTCATACGCGTCGGAAAATGAGGCTGACCATCCACCGGCCTCCGTTGGCTCATCCACTGTCGCCTCAAGCAGATCGACCGTACCTATGAGCAAATCATACCCCTTCCCTACGAAACGCAAGAGGATGCGTTACTTGAACCGCAATGCCTCGATTGGGTGCGATTTGCGGCCTCCGTGCGAGGTAGACCGTTCATTAAGGCATCTTTCAAGGCGCTTGTTGTATAGGTATCGCATCGACGCATTTCGCATCAGTCGACATTTTCACGAGCATAAGTTTCTTGCATTCGTCTTTCGCCAAATATTGACGAGCGACATGAATGGGATCGTGCTGCGTATACGACACCTTTAACACTTTCGTCGTCACACTCCTCAATACATCATCATCGTACCATGTAGCGGTAAGCCCGCTGCGATTCGCATTTTTCACTGGAATTTGCTCCTGACATTTCAATATTTTCCATGCACGCAGAAAGTACTCCGAATGCTCGGGCGACCAATAGTAGTATATCACTTGCTTGTGTACGAGCCGGCCGTTCTTGTCGTGAAGGTAGTTCACTTCAATCAAATCCACTTCATTCTTTGCAACATCCGGCTGCGGATTCGTCGCCGATGCATCGGCTGCGGATAATGCAGCTAAAAGTCCGATAAAGGCTACGCGCGCTGTCTTGCACATATTGAAGACGAAGGCTGTCCATTCACCGGCCTCCGCAGGTCGTCTGTGATGTGCCTCAGACAATACCTCCTTCTCTATGAACAAAGCATACCCCTCCCATACGGAACGCAAGGGCATACGTCACTCGAACCTCAGCGCCTCGATCGGATGCAAGTTCGCCGCCTTCCGTGCAGGATAGAGACCGAAGATGAGCCCTGTTCCAACGGCCATGATGATCGCGAGGAAGATCGCCCAGAAGCTGAGAACGAACTCGAATTCTCCGAGGACCTTGTCTGCAACGCTCGCAAGAAGCCAGCCGAACGAAATGCCGATGACAATGCCGATGAAGCCGCCTGTGAGGGTTAGCGTGACTGCTTCGAGGAGGAACTGGAGCAAAATATCCTGCTTACGCGCACCGATGGCTTTGCGAAGCCCAATTTCTTGCGTTCGCTCCGTGACTGACACGAGCATGATGTTCATGATGCCGATGCCGCCGACGAGGAGCGAGATTGCCGCGACGAGTGAGAGAAACACCGTGAGGCCAAGCGTTACGGAGCCGACAATTGCCGTGACTTGTTCCGCAGAACGCGCAACGAAGTCGTCTTTGTCCGGATCATTGGTGGGATTCACGATATTATGCCGATCACGCAGGAGTGCAGTGATGTCCTGCGCCGTCACACCCGGATCACCCTCAGCACGAACGGTGACGAACGACAGATGCTTCTGACCGGTCAGCGCGCGAGCAGTCGTGTACGGAATGGCAATCATTTTATCGAGATCGGACGTCAGTGCCGATCCTTGCGGTTTGAACGTTCCAACGACCGTGAAGGTTTGCGTGCCGATCGTCACGCGTTTTCCGAGCGGTTGAACGTCACCAAATAAATCCTCAACGGATTGATCTCCAATGACGACCACGCTCTTCGCTCCTTCCAAATCTGCAGGTTCAAGCAAGCGACCCTGGCCGATTTCCATGTGATAGTTTTCGATGAACGCCTCGTCGCTGCCCATGATCATGGGAGAGATTTCTTCGCGCCCGTACGTGACGCTTTTCCCCACAAGGATGATCGGGCCTGCATTTGCCACAGTGGAGAGAGCCTTAATCGCTTCGAAGTCTTCATACGTTAAGCTCTCCAAATTTCCACCGAACTTCTCGATTCCGCTCGGAAACACGTCGATCGTGTCGGTTCCAAACGATTCAATCTGCGTCAGGATGTAATTCTGGAAGCTGCGCCCCATAGAGACCATGAGCACAACCGATGCAACGCCGATGATGACGCCGAGCATGGTGAGGAGCGCGCGGCCCTTGTTGGCCGTGAGTCCCGCAGACGCCGTTTGGAGGAGGTCGCGTGTGAGCATGTTATTCGTAGCGGAGGGCTTCAATAGGCCGCAGGTCTGCCGCTTTGCGTGCCGGCGTGAGGCCGAAAACAACGCCCGTAAGAGCGGCCATGATGACAGAGACAATGACGGACGGAATGGAGACGGCGAATGCATAGGTATCGAGAACGGTTCGTACGCCAAGTGCCGCGATAAATGCGAGCGCAATGCCGCCTAGGAGACCGATGATCCCGCCGATGAGCGTCAGGAACACCGATTCGAGGAGGAACTGGCGCAGAATGTCCTGGCGCTTCGCGCCGAGTGCCTTGCGCAAGCCAATTTCACGCGTCCTCTCGGTGACTGCCACGAGCATGATGTTCATGATGCCGATGCCGCCGACCACGAGCGAAATGCCCGCGACGGTGGTAATGAAGAGCGTGAGACCGAGTGAGACGGAACTGAGAATCCCGCTCGCTTCTTCCGACGAGTGAACGACGAAATCATCTTTTGTTTCATCACCATCCGGATTGTCGATACCATGACGCGTCCTCAGAAGAGAACGAACATCGTCAAACGCAAGATCGAACGAATCAGTCGCAAGCATCGTGATTTGATTCAAGTGTTTCTGGCCCGTCACTTGCCGCGCTGTCGAGAACGGCACGTAGATGCGATCGTCTGCGTTTTGGAAAAACTGAGAGCCGAGTGCTTTTGTGACGCCGATGACGCTGTAATGGTTTTCGCCGATCTTGATGCGCTTACCGACAGGATCAAGTTGTCCGAACAGTTTCTCGGCGGCGTCTGGCGCGAGTAATGCCACGGCTTTTGCTCCTTCAATGTCTTCCGATTGGATGAGTCGGCCAGCTTGCGCTTCGAAATTTTGATTCTCGAAGAATTCATTTGTGACGCCCATGACCTGGGACGATGCTTCGTCGCGGCCATAACTGATCTTTCCTTGGACGAAAATGAGCGGAGCGACGCTTTCGATGGAGGTCAACTGTTCAAGCGCACGCAGATCTTCGAACGTGAGACTGTCGAATCCGGCCATCGCCTGTCCTGCTCCGCCTTCTTGGCGACCGGGGAAAATGACCATGCTCTTGCTTCCCAAGCTGCTGATCTGGCTCAGGATGACGCCTTCCATACTTTCACCGACCGAACTCATGAGCACGACGGAGCCCACGCCAATGATGATGCCGAGCATCGTGAGAAGGGATCGCGTCGGATTCGACGACACTCCCCTCGCAGCCATGGTGAGGGTGTCTTGGATACGCATGTTACGAGGCAGAAACAATAAAAAGAGGATCAGCCTGATTCGCCTTCAACCTCTTCTCCCCTTTCCCTCCTCGTTGGGAAAGGGGGATAGGGGGTTTGGGGAAGGAAAACTTCTGCCGGCGGATTTTCCCAGCATTCATCATTTTATTTGAGGTTGTTCTTTTCTAAAGCCATAGCCCGCCTAAAGTCGCGCGTGTCCGATTCAATTTTACCGTCGCGAATGTGAATGATGCGCTCAGCGTGTTCGGCTGTCGTCCGTTCGTGTGTCACCAGGATGATCGTGTGACCGTCGGTATGAAGTTGCTGCAACGCCTGCATGACGGCGACGCCCGATGCGGAGTCGAGGTTGCCCGTCGGTTCATCGGCGAAGATGACGTCTGGGTCTGTAACGAGTGCACGAGCAATTGCGACGCGCTGCTTCTGTCCACCGGAAAGTTGGCTCGTGAGGTAATCTTTGCGATGCGTGAGACCCACGGTTTCGATTGCTTTGAGCGCCCGTTCTTGGCGTTCTGATGCAGGAATCGTCGGATGGTACAGAAGCGGCAAGAGTACATTCTGCAAAACAGTGGTGCGGGGGAGAAGATTGAAGGCTTGGAACACGAAACTCACGCGAGTCGCGCGAATGCGTGCGAGAGCATCGTCGTCGAAGGCTTCCGTCGGCTTTCCCTGGAAAAGATATTCACCGGTTGTCTGGCTGTCGAGAAATCCAATGATGTGCATGAGTGTTGATTTACCAGATCCCGACGGACCCATGATCGCGACGAATTCGCCCTTCTGAATTTCCAAGTTGATGTCATGAAGCACCGGCGTGACGACGCCGTCGTTGTCGTACGACTTGCTCAATTTCTGCAAGGCGATGAGCGGAGAATCGTGCGGCATGCGGTTACTCTTTGACGAGGACAATGATTGTTTCGCCTTCCTCGACGCCGAGTACTTCGATCGTACTCCCCTCCCCTTCCATGCCGATTTGCACCGTACGCTCTTCAATTTCGCCGTTGCTCTTCAAGATGCGCACGTATTCTGTGCGGTCATCACGCTCAAGCACGGCGCGAATGGGGACGTAGATGACGTCCTCGCTGAATCCGGTGATGATCATCGCGTCGCCCGTCATGCCGAGCTTCACACGCTTGCTCTCGGCTTGATTGATGAAGTCGAGGCGTGCGCGGTACTTCGAGACTCCATCGCGATCCGTCGACGACGAATCGATCTGCCCGACTCGGAGTGTGAAGAATTCACCGGGGAATGCATCAAGTTTCACCGATCCGCTTTGTGCAAGCTGAATCTTCGGAATGTCGATTTCGGAGACGTACATTTCAATGCGGTACGGACTGTCACCGAGCATCGTGATGGCTGCACCTGTTGGCGTGTACTCACCGACTTTGATCTCCACCTTCGTGATGACGCCTGCGACGGGTGCCGTGATGACGGTGTTGGAATAATCCGCGCTGGAGCGAGCAAGAGATGCTCGATACTGCTGGACAATCGCACGAGCGGACGCGATATCCGTCTCGCGTGCCGGGGCTTTCTTCAGCGCTAACTGAGCTTCTGCAATGCGTAACGTCGCTTCGTACGTTGTGATGTCGGCGATCGCTCTGTCGCGCGACCCTTCAGCGGAGGAAAGAGCCGCTTCCTGCCCAATAATCTGCGAAGCGTAATTGGCTCCTGCATCACGGAGTGATTTCGTTTCAGCCGCCAGACTGGAGAGCGCTGTCTGGACTGCGTTGCGTTCGACGATAAGTTCCGCCTTGTATTCCTCACGAGCGCTCGACGTGAATGAGCTCGATTCTGGGAGTCTGCTGATGAAGGAGAACGCTCGATCGATCACGGTCGATGCATTCGTGACACCACGTGTCGCTTCGTCGATGAGAGCGAGCGTTTGGCTTGGCGTTGCTGCAGCGCTCACGTTGACAAACAGTCCGGCAAGCTCCTTTTGTGACGCTCGAACTGACGTTCGAATGGATTCAAATTCAGCAGGATCATTCTTGATGACGGCATCCATCACGTCGTTCCTGCTAAACACATCATCGACCGTCGACAGTGAATTCTGCGCCGCCGTCAGTTTCTGTGCTACTGCAGTGCGTGCAGTCGAGACATAGCCAACGAGACTCGTGTCAATTTCCGA
This sequence comes from uncultured Candidatus Peribacteria bacterium, assembly GCA_964494435.1. GTDB lineage: Bacteria > Patescibacteriota > Gracilibacteria > Peribacterales > Peribacteraceae > DALYDP01. The sequence continues at coordinate 5,893 of CAZBSN010000021.1, forward strand.
TCGCAGTGTTTCGAGCTGTGTTTCTGCACTGTCGACCGCTTCTTCAGATGTGCGGAGCGATTCCTTCGCCGCTTCAAGCGATGCACGCTTGCTCATCACTTCAGCTTCCGTCACGGCGATGTCTTCCTGCCTCGATCCCGCTTCCATTTCCCGAAGATCTGCTTCGGCCTGAGCAACACGTGCGGCGGCTGATGCAATGTCAGCGGCGAGGTTTCCTGCTCGAAGTTGCGCCAAGCGCTGACCGGCACGAACGGTGTCGCCTTCTTTTACGTAAATATTCGAGACGAGACCGGAAATGCCAAATTGCAGATTGAGATCACGCTCCGAAATAACCGTACCGACTGCCTCGACTGTTTGACGGAGGTCCCCGCGCTTTGCGGTGTCGGTGACGTATTCCGGCGGAGTCGGGCTGAATGCAAACCACACGATGGCGAGAATCGGCAGAGCGATGACCGTCGTGATGATCGTGGCAATTTTATGACGCCAGAGGTATCCAGGGGTGGAACGAATGCCGGTGAGGATGCGGGAGACGAATGACATGAAAAGTGGGGGGATATCCTAATGAGAAGAGACGTGGAGTGCGAGCGCTTCTTTCAGGTTCAAAAGCACGCGCTCGAATTGCTTTTGATCGTGATTGGAAAGGAGAGAGAACAGTTCGTGCATCATCGCCGAATGCTGTTTCATACCTGTGCGGAGGGCTGCGGTGCCAGCGGGCTTGAGACTCAAGCGCACGAGCTTCCGGTTCTTTCTATCGGCGCTCCGCTTCACCCACTTCAACTTCACCAAGCGATCCACGAACGACGTCGCAGAGGGGGAAGTGACATGAAGAGCTTCGGCGAGCTCCTTCATGGTGATGTTTGGATGTTCAGCGATGATAAAGAGACCATGCATCTGCATGGGGTTCATGTGGCTCATCTTCTTCGCCGAACTCATTTTCTGCCTAAGCAGACGTGAGATTTCCATCCAGAGTTGGATGATGCGACTCGGTGTATCGTTCGCTGGGCGCATTGTGAGGAAGATGAATAGTTAGAGTGACTAATAATAAGCATCACAATACTCTGGGTCAAGGACAACGAATGAGAAATATAGAAGAGAAATACAAAACCCTAGGTGGATCCTCACCCACCAATCGTTCGTGGAGGGGTCCGCGAATCACGGCGGCGTGGGGTTACTGCCGTGAGGCTTGATTCGCGGTGACTTTTTCTTCGGCTATTCTTTTGTGTCCCAGACAAAAGAATGGCCATCCGAATAACAGCCGAGGCTCGGCGGTCTCGTACTCTTAAAGTCTTTTTTTATCGTTGCTGATGATTTTCAGAGCCTCATCTACTGCGTCGGAAATGGAACGCAATTGAACGCCATGCGCTTCGATTTTTTCCGTCGAGAGAACGCAATTGCTCCGGGGTGCCTTCAAGACAGACGCCATCAGATTTTCGTACGTCACAGGCGTGAAATCGAATGCGGGATCAATCTTTTCCTTATATCGGCGTGCTATCTCCGCGAGAGAAATCGTTCCGGGGTTCGTGATATGAAAGATGCCTGTCTGTTTTGCCTGGAGAAGCGTATCTGCAGCTGTGAGCAAATCCGGAACGTACGTCATCGAATTCTGCATATCGAGCACCTTCTTATAGGTCGAGAGTTTGCCGATGAGACCGCGAGGATGCAGCGATCCCTCGAACGGCATGCGAAGCCGCAGGATGAGTACGGGGAATTCCTGAAGCACTCTGTCTGCATCGGCCTTGGACCTGGAGTAGACGCTGCCGCGAAAATTTGGCTCGTCTGCTTCCGTAAATCCCCTCCCCCCGTTGTCTCCTTCATACACACAGCCTGAGCTGAGATGGAGAAGGAAGATTCCCCGTTCCATACATGCATGCAGCAGAACGAGCGGACCCGTTGTATTCGCCCAGATTGTTTCTTCGACATGGGTCTCGCACCAATCCACATTCGGGCGCCCTGTTCTCCCTGCACAGTTGATCACGACGTCCGGAGTGACTTCATCGAGGGCTGCGCGCACTGCGACAAGATCGCCAATATCCGCATCAGATAGGGCCGCATCGGGGTAGAGCGACCGAAAATGCGTGCCAAGATAGCCGCGCGGGCCAAACAGGAGAATCTTCACGGACGTATCGTAGGGATAGGTGGTGATTGAGGGAAGCAGCTCAGGTATACTCATCGCCGATGCCCCGCCGACGACGCAAGACAACGACCCGACGACGTGCAAAATCCTCTTTGACGCTCGACCCTTCGACGCGCCGAACGATCATCGGCATTCTCCAGGTTGCCGCGAGTGCCATCCTTTTCTTGGCTCTCTACGATGCTGCGGGTCCTGTGGGAGAGCTCATTAAATCATGGCTCCAATTTGTCTTCGGCGGATGGGGGCTTCTCTTCGCGCTTCTCCTTCTCGCATCTGGAATTTTGCAAGCATCAGGTGATTACAAGGTGGATGCGAGGCGTGCGCTCGGACTCGTCCTCTGTCTCCTGACATTCCTCGGCCTCGTTCATCTCTCTGCAGAGCTACGGGAAATGGGACCACGGAGCACACAACTCGGTGGAGCACTGGGCTTCATGGTAAGTCTCCCCTTCAAGCTCTATCTGAGCGACATCGCAGGATACGTGATGCTCTCAGCTCTTTTCCTCGTGGGAATCTTCCTCATCTTCGAACCAGATGTCGCTTCTCTCATCCGTCTCCTCTCCAGCAAGAAACCGGCGAAGGTCGCTCGCGCCGCCAAAGTCACGGATGACGAGGATGAAGAGGACGACGAGGAGGATGAGTCGGATGAAGAAGAGGAAGATGATGAAGAAGACCTGGTGGAGGAAGACGGTGAAGCGCCGGAACTCAACATCGTTCGGCCAGCCTTTGCCGAACTGAAGCCAAAAACAGGCATGGTGGAGAAGCCAGCGAATCGCCCGCGCAAGATCGACGTGCTGGAAATGAAAGACACGCGCTACGAAGAATGGACCTTCCCCGGTCTCGATCTGCTCGACCAGTCGCACAGTGAGCTCAAGGTCAACGATGAAGAACTGCGCAAGCAAGCGAAGCTCATCGAAGACAAGCTCGCCGAATTCGATATCGAAGTCACGGTGAAAGACGCACGCCCTGGTCCAACCGTCACGCAATTCACGCTCAAGCCCTCGGAAGGAATCAAGCTCAGCAAGATCGCGAGTCTCAAGGATGACTTGGCCCTCGCACTCGCTGCACAGAGTCTGCGCATTGAGGCCCCAATCCCCGGCAAAGACCTCGTGGGCATTGAAATGCCGAACTCTGAACGCACCATCGTGCACCTCCGCGAAATCCTGGAGAGCCCAGGATTCAATAACAGCGAATCGTCTCTGACGCTCCCGCTCGGTCGTGACGTGTCTGGAGAAGCCATTGTCGCCGCTCTCGACGACATGCCGCACTTGCTCATCGCCGGCGCAACCGGCTCTGGTAAATCCGTCTGTATGAACGTGTTCCTGGCGGCTCTCCTCTATCAGAACGCTCCGCACGAACTGAAATTCATCTTGATCGACCCAAAGCGCGTCGAGCTCATGCCCTTTAACAGCATTCCTCACCTGCTTACGCCGGTCATTACGGAAGCCGAGAAAGCCCTCCAAGCGCTTCGCTGGGCCGTCGCGGAGATGGGTCGTCGTCTCCATCGGTTCTCGGACATGGGTGTCCGCAACATCGCCGAATACAACGAGAAGCAGACGGATGAGACGTTGCTCCTCCCACGCGTCGTGATCGTCATTGATGAACTCGCAGACCTCATGATGCGCCAGTTCAGGCGCGACACGGAAACGATGATCGTCCGCATCGCGCAGATGGCGCGCGCCACGGGCATGAACCTCATCATCGCCACACAGCGTCCGTCCGTGGACGTCATCACCGGTCTCATCAAAGCAAACATCCCCACCCGCGTCGCCTTCCGCACGGTGAGTTCCGTCGACAGCCGCACGATCATCGATTCGATTGGCTCAGAAGACCTGCTTGGCAAAGGCGACATGCTCTACATGACGGCGTCGACGCCGAAGCCTATCCGCATCCAAGGCATCTTCGTCTCCACGAAGGAAGTGGAGCGCATCATCAACGCCGTGAAGATCGCGGGTGGCGGACGCATCACCGAACAGATCGGTCTCGCGGAGGACGATGAAAACACGCCGCACGATGAATCAGAACTCCATCCAACACAGGGCGGCAACATCAGCGGCGGCTATCAGTCGATCG
>CAZBSN010000022.1:0-10028 GCA_964494435.1 uncultured Candidatus Peribacteria bacterium
GCTGACCCCTCCGAAGTGGAAGAATCAGCGGACTCCCTACAACTGCTGCAATGATGAAAAGATCGACAAGCGGCCGATCATACTACATGGAACTTCATCTCGATGTTAAATCTTCTACTGCTTAATCGGCTCCTCCGGACCGGGATCGATTTGCAGTCCACCTTCCTCTAATAAAAACACAAAGCCATTCGTGTGGAGCCTCACGAGATAGCACCATGAGTTACACTCGTCGTTCCACTCTGGTTTGTCGATGATAATACCTTGGCTGCCATCGACCCACTCCACACGCTGTGCATATTTGAATTTCGGGTGAGGATGCTCGTTCTGCTCAGGACGGACATCAACTGCTTGAGGACGTGTATCAGGTTGCTGTGCCGTACCTTCGCCACCGAGTAATTGAGATAGCGCTATGCCAAAATAGAGAGCCGCCTGTTGAACGCTGGATCCCCAACCAGTAGATTTTTTTCTTTCCGGGCCCCCCGATACTTCGCGGGACTCCACGTCGAAAGCGTACACCTCAGAAAGACGCGGACAATGCACTGTGCCCCGTTTTGGACTTTTATCAACGCGAGCCGAGTTTCCCACCAATCCACCCCGTCGGGATCGTGAGACTGGAAAATGTATTGCCTCATGCAAACCGTAGGGCCAAGATGCCCGCGTTTCCGGAACCCATGATGAACGTGACCCGCCGGCCCTATAAATACAGCGCCGTCTCACACGCTGCCCATCGAGCGACAGACTGGATCGGCTCGGTGCAATCCTTGGCTGTGCACACGGCGCTCTTTCTTGTGAGTTTTGCACTCGTGTTCTTCGGTTTCAACTTTGAGCAGATCCTTCTTGTCGTCACGACAATCGTCTCGCTCGAAGCGATCTACCTCGCGATCTTCATTCAGATGGCGATCAACCAAAACTCCCAAAGTCTTGTAGAGGTTGAGGAGGACATCGACGTGATTCAGGAGAAGGTCGTGGAACTTCATGAAGACGTTGACCAGATCCAAAAGGAAGACATGAAGGACGACACGCTTGATCGACAAACGCTCGACAAGCTCGAAGCAACTCTCAGCGATCTCATCGTGCAGATCGAGAAGATGAAGAATGATCGTTGAATTTACACGTGACACGAATCCAGTCCGCGTTTCCTCAAATACTGCTGGTGCACCTCTTCTGCTGGATAAAACTCCATTGCCGGAACGATCTCCGTAACGATGGGTCGCGTATAACGGCCGCTTTTTTCCATCGCAGCCTTTGACGCCTCGGCCGTTGTGCGTTGTCCTTCGCTGTGATAAAAAATTGCCGAACGGTATTCGTCACCGACGTCTGGTCCTTGGCGATTTTTCTGCGTTGGGTCGTGATTATCCCAGAAGATCTTCAATAGTTCTTCGTAACTGATGATCGACGGATCAAACATCACCTCCGCGGCCTCTGCGTGCCTCGTGTGGCCGGATGCAACGTCCCAGTACGTCGGATCTTTCGTGGTGCCGCCCGTGTATCCGACGCGCGTTTTCGTCACGCCTTTCGTCCGAAGGAACGTCTCTTCCACTCCCCAGAAACATCCCGCGCCGAATGTTGCGATCTCAGTGTTCGACATAAGACGATTATACCATTTACTTCACGCAGACGCCTCCCGCATCGGGGTAGTTGCCTTCGTACTGACAGTGCAAACCGTCCTCACACATGAAGCCTGCAATGCCGCCGCAGAACTCGCCTTCTTTCGCCCGCGGACGTTCATTTGGGTTCGATGTGTTTGCTGATGTGGCTGAGGATGACGTTCCTTCCGTTTCAATCATCGTGAAGTTCGACACGCGCACCTCGCCGCCGTTCAGCTCCACAGTCGTTCGTCCTTGCAGCGCGATGTGTCCGTCTTCGTAGGACACGACCGCGGTGTCCTCATCTTCCCAGTCGATGCTCGTGACGTAAAACGTTCCTCCGAGCACTGCTTTTGTCGGCGAGAGCTCGGAGACGTGCGCGCGGATATACGCCTCCGCCTCTGCATGAGCGTTCGTTGCCGGTTTAGTGCAGGCCGTGAGAACCACGAGCGTGAGGAAACCGAGTGCAACGAGGCCGCTGATGCGAGAGACGGGGTGAGTCATACAGAATGTATTACGAATGAACACATAAAACGTTACATGTTATGCATTTGTTCTGTGTGCGTCTCCAGGAGCCGCTGGTTCCGTGGCGGTTTCCTTCGGAGCATCCGGGCGACCGAGATCACTCTTCTGAGGATCGGGAGCTTCTGTGCCCTTGGTCGTATCATCATCACGCGTCATGTCGTTCGCAGAAGTATGGTCCATATAAAAAGGAGGAAGTGGATATACTAAGAAGACGAGAGAGGGATGCGGAACTTACCTCTCTGGCGAGCGATAGGATCGGATTCCAAGATTCCCGGAAACCCAGATTCCAGGAATCCCGGCGTCTTGGAATCTCGGAATCCCGTCTTCCTCACTCATCGAGACCCCGGAAAAACTCGACCATCGACTTCGCCGTGCCTCGCGGCCATGTGTGCGGGTAGAGATCGCCGCGTTCGTCCGTGTCGACTCGGTGCGGACACCAGAGCACATCATTGCCGTTCGGACAGCTTTGATGTCGCACGCAGAGCAAACTGCGCGGAGCGGCTTCCTTCAGATCCCACGAACATGCGTTGATTGCGACGCGATCCGCGCGCACCCGCTCGACGAGAGCGCGTGAGGAAAGCGTATCCGTCGGATTGTTCGCGATGAAGGCGGCACTTGGCCCCGTACATTTCTTCGAGAGTCCTTCACCGCCGACCGTTCCTGATGCCCGCACTACGCCGCCGCGCAAGCACGCGATGGAATTCGCCATCCACGCGCCGAGCGAATGGCCCGTGACGTAAATTCTGTCCATGTCCACACACACGCTGTCACCGATGTGATCCACGAGCGCGTCGAAGAACGCCGTGTCGGGTCCTGTGTTATTTGCCCAGGTGTAGCCGCCTTTGTTCGGCATGCCGGCGGGATAGACGACGATCATGTCGGCTGCTTCTCGTTCGAAGCGCATGTACGACTGCACGCGTTCGTTGCTGTTCGTGCGGCCGTGGAACGCAATGAGGAGCGGTGTGGGGTCGTTGCGTTTCGCGCTCTGCGGGATCGTGATGAGGAACGATCGCTCTTGTCCGTTCACCGTAAATGTCGTCGCGACTTTCGTGTCGTTCGATCTGCATCCAGTCGATGCGTTCATTGTATTGCCTTCTTCAAATTCCAACATGCGGTGGATGAGATCGGCTGCGCGTTCGCGCGTGAGCGGCGTCCACGGCACGTAGGACGATTCGCGCAGGACCTTCTTCTCGTCCAACGCTTGCGTGAATGGGAGGTACCAGCGTTCACCCGTTCGTTCCGTGACGTCCCATCCATAAGCACGCTCTGCAAGTGCGACTGCCTCGGCCCAATTCACTTCCTGTTCTGGTTTAAAGCTGCCGTCGGGATATCCCTTCGCGATGCCTCGGCGCTTCGCAGCACAGACGAACGGTGCGAACCACGCATTGTCCGGAACGTCCGTGAAACACGAGGCGTCGATGGCGCTGTCACCCTCCTTTGCGATGAAGACGAGCTTCAGGAACTCCGCGCGGTTGATGGTTTGTTTCGGTCGGAATGTGTTGTCCGGATACCCGCTGATGATGTTTTTCTCTCGCAGCGCATTCACCGCTTCGCGATAGAGATACCACGATCCGTCCATATCCGGGAATGGAGGCGGGTCGAGCGCGATGACAGGCGACGACTGCAACGCGAAAACACCAACGAGCACGATGCTGATGAATTGCGATACCACCCATGCACTCTATCCATCAGCTGCAACTTTTGCCTTGCGAGGAAGCCCTGGTGATGGTTCCGCTTATGTAGATGCTTCTACAATGAACGCTATTCCCCCATTCACCCCATGCCTACTTTTCTTCGTCCGCTGGTCGCCGAGTTCCTCGGCACGTTTGTCCTGACACTCCTCGTTCTTCTCTCCATTACAACCCCAGTAGGAGTGGGTACTCCCGTTCTCGCTGCACTTATTGTGGGTACGTTTGTGTATACGGTTGGCCATATCAGTGGCACACATCTGAATCCGGCTGTCACGATTGCATTGAGCTCTCTCGGTGTCCTCAACTTTCAGAAAGCCGTTTCCTACATTCTTGCGCAACTCCTCGGAGCAATCGCTGCAATGCAGTTTGGGTTGTGGTTTAAGGGTCCGGGCGCGGACATCGTTGTTGAGAATACATGGATGATCGTTCTTGCAGAGGCGCTTGGCGCGTTCCTTCTTGTGTGGGGCATCAGTTCTGTGGTGAAAGGCAAAGTTTCAGAGGCAGCATCCGGTCTCACCATCGGTGCATCCCTTCTGATAGGCATCCTTCTCGCATGGAGTCTCGGTTCGAATGGCATCCTTAACCCTGCGGTTGCCTTCGGCATTGGCTCGTTCTCCCTCGCGTACCTCGTGGGACCCATTCTTGGAGGATTAGCAGGCGCCTGGCTGTATCACCTCCTCGTTCCTCACAAGGCGTAAGAAGCCCGGAATTCAGCTTGCACCCACCGGGCTGCGTCCCTAGTATCCCGCGGCATCTCTTATGTTCGCTATTGTCGACATTGCAGGCTTCCAGGAGAAGGTTTCCGTCGGAGACACGCTCAACGTGCCTCTGCTGGAAGGCGAAGCCCAGGGCAAACTTACCTTCGATAAGGTCCTCATGGTCGTCACAGACGCAGGAGACGTCTCCTTTGGCAGCCCCCTCGTGAAGGGTGCCGTCGTGGAGGCGGAAGTCGTGAAGCACGGTCGCGATGATAAGATTCGTGTCTTCAAGTTTCGTCATCGCAAGCGCTACATGCGCAATAAGGGTCACAGACAGGACCACACGACGGTTGTGATCAAGAAAATCACCGCAGCGTAATTTCGAAAGAGCCCCAGGCGATGAGAAGATCTCCTTTACAGTATCTGGATACAAAGGATGTGTAAGATCAACTGTGGCTTCCAAATGGGCTAAACCGAAATTTCCTGGCGAAGCTTTTCCATCGCTGAAAGGGTAACAGCCATGTTTTGCATGCAGGCAATCGTCTCGGCATAGCGTTCCTTCGCTCGGAAGAGGTGAGCAAGGAAGCTTTTCGTGTGGGTTCTGCTTAAAAGAGAAGGGGAGTCCGCATCAATGATGGAATGGTCATGTTGAAAGTCGCTATTGAGGATATTGATCGAGGATCCATCGGAGAGGTGAATCTTTCCGTGTCTCGCTTCGCGCATGGGGAGTACGCAGTCGAACATATCGATTCCGCGCTTCACCGCCTCGCGATGTTGCTCGACTCGACCAACACCCATGAGATATCGGGGCTTATCTTCTGGAAGAAGAGGGCACACCATATCCAGCACGTCGTACATTTCTTCTTCTGTTTCACCGACGGCAAGACCACCGACGGCGTATCCATCGAAGCCGATCGCAATAAGCTCCTCTGCGCATTTCTTGCGTAAATCTTTTTCGAGTCCTCCCTGGACGATACCAAAGAGGAGGGGATGTGAGACTGAGATTCCAGAATTCCGAGATTCCGGATTCCGGACATCTGGAATCTGGTTTCTTGGAATCTCGTTTAACAATTTCTCATGCCACTTCTTACACTCTTGTGCCCATCTGATCGTTCGATCAACTGCTTCGATCTGCGTTGCGCGCGGCGCAGTGGATGGCGGACATTGATCGAAACACATGATGATGTCAGATCCGAGCGTGTGTTGGATGCGCATCGCTTCTTCCGGTCCAAGAAAAAGCGGCGAGCCGTCGATGTGCGACTTAAAATGCACGCCGTGTTCTTCGATCTTTAAAAGATCCTGAAGCGAGAACACTTGGAAGCCGCCGGAGTCCGTGAGGATCGGGCCATCCCATCCAATGAACGAATGAAGCCCTCCCGCTTCCTTCACAATCTCTTCGCCTGGCTGCAGATGCAGGTGATAGGTGTTGCAGAGAAGGACGTCAGAACCGAGAGAACGGACGTCTTCCAACGTAATTCCGCGCATCGCTCCGTCTGTTGCAACGGGGAAGAAAACAGGCGTGTTGATCGGTCCGTGCATGGTATCGATGCGACCGAGCCGTCCGAGCGGTGATTTTTTACTCAAAGTGAACACATGCGGAGCATACCGGTTTTGGCTTCGCGCAACATCAAGTGTCTTCAGGGACTTGTCGGAGTCGCGCGTTCTGCGTCACACTCTCAGCCACAGCTTCCCACCTTTCTCTATGCATTCTGCATTCTCGCACCCGATGGGTGTCGCGAAAGTCGTCACCCGAATTGGTTTCGGCATCTCGCTCGCCTTCGTCGGCATCGCGCACTACCTCGACGCTGCGTCATTCGCCGAAGCGGTTGGTCGCGGTCTTGGTCCATTGGAGTCACTCGGCATGGCTTGGGGATACATTCTGCCCGCCCTCCTTATTGGTGGCGGCGTGCTCCTCGCCCTCGGCTTGTACACAACTGTCGGTACGTTCCTCGCAGGAGTTGGACTTCTTTCTATTCCGGCTGGGCTCATGCTCAAGTCGGTCCTCTCCGGAATTTCACTCAATGAGACGATGCCGCCGGCGATGAACGCTCTCATCTGGATCTTGGTCTTCCATGCAGCCGTCCGCGGTTGCCACGGAGGTCATCAACACGAATGTCATTGCGATGCTCCAATGAAAGCGGTTGGCCCTGCTCCAAAGCCAGCTCCAGCTGTGATGCCAAAGCGCTCCCCGATGATTGCGAAGGCTACACCAAAGAAAGGAAAGAAGAGGTAAGAAATTCGTGGAGGAACCTTGGGTCCTCCACGTACCACCTCCTTCAAGGAGTTCTCACCTTCGGCAAAGCCTCGGTTCGAACGGGTCGCGCACAAGCGCGACCTTTTTAAGACGGCTATCGCCGTCACAAACGAAAAAGAAATGATCTTTAAGCTTCTCACCCAAGCCCTTAGCAGAGAGGATTCTTGCATTGCTGAGCAATCCTCCGGCGGATAGAATGTCCTGCTTATGCCGGAAAAAATCTTAAGCAAAGGCTATCATGCTCGTGTTCGCCATCTGAACGATGAAGAGAAGAGGCTTTTCCCCGAAGCGGAGATCGTTCGTGAAACGACAACGACAGATGTCGCGTGGGCGGTGCGAAATTTCTGGAGACATCGATTAGTGCATTTGTTCCATCCAGATATGTTCATCAATGTCGTTGGTGCCAGCCACACGAAACTTCCGGAGGATCCAAGCGAAGTTAATGATTTGGTAAAGTTCCCTCAAAGCTATCTGATGAAATTATTCAGCAAACAAGCGCGGGTTCCTGAGGATCACCTCACTTTTGCGGCTCACACGCCCTCAGACAAGATATCGCTCTGCGATTGTAGTGTGTGCGTACGACACCGAAAATTCCATGGTGTACATGATCTTCGATTTGAAGCAAAAAAGAAGAATGACCAGCTACAAAATGTGGGTATCAGCGTCCCGTGGCTTGATGAGACGGATTACTGCCTTTCAGAAAGTGGCCTACTCTTTTTTGAAATCCAAAGCTTAAATCTCAAGCGAATTCAGAGTGTCATTGACCATGTCGGCAATCAGCAAATGCAAAAGATCTTCGGACGTATCCGTTCTTTGACGTCACAATCACGCGATGCATCGCTCTACTCCGACACGGGTGGAGTAGAGATAATGCCGCACTAATTTTAATCAACAATCTTATCGATCAATCCGTATGCCAATGCTTCTTTCGCGGTGAGGAACTTGTCGCGCTCGGTGTCGCTCTTCACGACTTCGACCTTCTTGCCTGTGTGCTTCGCGATGAGTTCGTTGAGCAAGTTCTTCATGTTGATGATGTGCTCAGCGTGGATCGCGATGTCCGTTGCCTGACCCTCCGTGCCACCGAGCGGCTGGTGGATCATGATCTCGCTGTGTTGGAGAGCGAAACGCTTTCCCTTTGCGCCACCCATGAGGATGATCGCGCCGCCGGATGCAGCCATGCCAAGACAGACTGTCGAGACGTCGGGCTTCACGTGTTGCATCGTGTCGTACATCGCCATCGTGGACGTGACCTGACCGCCTGGGGAGTTCACGTAGAGCGTAATGTCCTTTTTCGGATCTTCCTTTTCGAGGAAGAGGAGCTGCGCGATGATTGCGTTCGCGACGTCATCGTTGATCTGCGTGCCGAGGAAGATGATGCGTTCTTCGAGCAAGCGTGAGTAGATGTCGTACACGCGTTCACCGAACTGTGTTTTCTCGATCACGGTCGGAATAATGAAATTCTGCGGCGTGAGGGATCCGCGGTTGATCTGGCTCGAAATGGACTGAATTGCATGATGCATGAGCTATGAGGGGAATTAGTTACCATTCTACCACTTTTCCGCTTACCTCCGCAGTAGGCACGGGGAGGGGAATGTGGTGGAATAGGACCGTGGAACTCCTCCATCCCGACGCCTGGCAGCCCTTAGTTCTGGCGCATCTTGAAGAGAGTGCGAAGCCGGTGATCGTCGTGCTTGGACCGACGGCAAGTGGGAAGACGAACTTTTCGCTGGAACTCTGTCGGATACTTGGAGAGAAAGTAGAAGTCATTAATGCAGACTCCAGACAGCTCTACACAGGTCTCGATATCGGCACGGCGAAGATCACGGACGAAGAGCGCGGCGAAATTCCGCATCATCTGTTCTCCGTTCTTGATCCAAAAGAGCAGGTGACAATCGCGTGGTATCAAGAACACGCGACGAACCTCATTCATCAGATTCACACGCGCGGGCAGGTGCCGGTGCTCGTTGGTGGATCGATGCTCTATATCTCATCGGTGATCGACGGACTGCGTCCGCTGCCTGAAGCAGATCCTGAACTTCGGAAAGAACTCGAAGCGTTGTACGACACTGATGATGGGTGGGCGCTCTTCGACGAACTCTCACGCGCTGATCCAGAAACGGCGAAGAGTTTCGACAAAGCCAACAAGCAGTACGTCGTTCGCGCGGTGGAACTCCTTCGGCTCACAGGATTTCCGCCATCAACACTGAAGAAAACCGTGCCGCCGGATTTTCAGACGCTCATGCTCGGACTCGAATGGCCAAGGGACGAACTCACGAAACGTATCGATGAGCGAACAAAGAAACTTCTCAGCAGTGGATGGATTGAGGAAGTCGAGTCGCTCCTCGACAAGGGCTACACATCGATGGATCCAGGTTTCAAAAGCAGCGGCTATCGCGAAATCGCGCAGTGGCTTCAGAGTGATGAGCAGAACAAGGACGAACTCACTGAAATCATCGCGGCGAAAACCCGTCAGTACGCGAAACGGCAGATGACTTGGTGGAAGGACGATGATCGCATCAAGTGGATTGATGCACGGCAATTATAAAATTGTCGCGAAGCGGGAACTTGTTTCCGCTGGAGCGACTCCTTTTAGGGAAGGGGGTTCCAGCCAGGGGGAAACCGTAGGTTTCCTCCCTGACTAAAATTTAAACACATCTCCCACTTTCTCTTCCATCCGTTCCTTCATCACCCAGAGCTGTTCGATCATCGTTTGAAGCTGTGGTGAAGAGTCGGGAGTTTCCGTGGAAAGGCGAAATTCCACAATATCTTCGAGCATGTGCGCCAGGTTGATGAGGGCCAAATTGATCTCGTCCTTCTGTGGTTCCGTGAGCGCGTTGTAGATCGTCTGATTGAGAAACGACGTCGGCGTTGTGGGATCAATCGCTTTTTGTTTCATCAGTGACAGAAGCAAGTCCAAAAATGCCTGGTGTTTTGGGTCCATTGAGCCGCCGGCGGCTTGCCCGGCCTTCTTTTGCGCCTCCTCAGAGAGGTTCTTGTGTTCGTCGTACAGTGATGTCAGATCAGTCATGCCCACAGTATATACGCTTGCTTGGGCTCAGCGACAGTGCCAGGCTGAGTGTATGGCACGTCTCGGTGCATCTGCCGACGTGAAATACCGCATTGTTGCAGGCGGTGTGGTTGTTAATAGTGCGGGGCACGTGTTGCTGGTTGAACAGCGCAATGGCGTGTGGTCGTTTCCAAAAGGGAAAAAGCAAGAAGAGGAGACGCATCTCGAAGCGGCTATTCGTGAGATCGCCGAGGAAACGGGTGTCAC
>CAZBSN010000023.1:0-10005 GCA_964494435.1 uncultured Candidatus Peribacteria bacterium
CACATGCAGAGACCAATAATGGACGTAACATCATGCGGCGAGTGTATAGGAAACGTCTTCCTCAGACGTTCTTTTCCGCTTGGACGAACGCGCAGCTCGATGTGCTCGATCTTTTCCAGTATGCGTCTCTTTATATCGGACGAGCTGCGTCTCCAATTTCTCCACTGCGCGATCGAACGCTTCGAGAACATTTGCCTTCCGAGAATCTGCGCGCATGATCGCACGCGGCAGCTCCACGGTGATCATCACTTTCACCTCATCGCGCTTCTTTTTGGTCGCTCGGCGCTCGGCTTCGACCCGAATAACCGACGCCTCATCCTTGAGTCGTTTGCAGTACGTAGCCATTTTCCCGATCTTCCGGGCAATCAAAAGCAGATCTGTATCCGAATACCGAAGCCCTTTCTCGAAATGCTCGATATGCATGGGTAGGAAGGGGGAAAGTCGGACCATTCTAGCATAGTTTTGCCCTTCAGAGGACATTGCGAAAAAGGCCAAGATTTGCTAGAATAAGAGGAAAGCTTCATACACAAAAACCATATATGGCTCCTCCAGATACAGCACCTAAATCGCCCTCCTTCTCTTCCAATCCTCAGATTGATGCGCTCATTCGTAAGGCGACTGAGAAGGGGAAAGATGCAAAGAATACAGATACACAATTGGACCAGCAGGACGTTGGAGCTGCTTTGGAAAAGACAAACGAATTGATGGAAGCGGCAATAAAACTTTCGACTGAAGACCGAAAAGAATTGCAGAGAGAATTGAGAGACGCTGCTAAAAAATTTGAGGGAAATTTCTATGAAGAGGACCCCGAAGATCTGGAAATCGTTGCCAAAAAAATTGATGATCTTCCTCCTCCAGAGCAACCTAAAGCAGCAGTCCCGACAACGGTTCCAACGGCTGCACCAGCAGCTGAGCCGTCATTCTGGGACAACTTCAAGCCGTTGATCGATACTGCAAATGTCTGGATCGGTCATATCATGGAATTCTTCAAATCAGGCATTAAAATGGTCGGCCCGAAGATCCTCGGTTTCCTTGGTTGGCAGATCCCTGAATGGATGCAACCGGACTCTGCGAGTTTTCTCAAGATCAAAGAAGCAGTGACAGCTGCCAAACTGACGCTCGTCGAGGGAGAGGGAGAAGAACGTAACAAGCTCGCGAAAGAAATTTTGGATTTGTATGAGCAAAGAGGAAAGCCAGATGAATCCATTCCCGACTTCCTACGGAGAGCTGCAGAAAATGCAGGAAACGTGTGGAAGGAAACAAAAATAACAATGGAACAACTCTTGTACGGAGCAAAAAAGTTGCCTTCGACAGTGGCAGCGACGCCAGCGGCAGCTCCTCCACAAGCGCCTCCACCAACGGTCATTTACGTGCCTACACCTGCTCCTCCACTGACTCCACCACCACAGACACCAGCAGCTGGGCTTCCGGCTGGTCCGAATCCAACTCCTACACCACCAAATCCTCCCGCAGCAACTCCTAAATCGTAATTCCTCTCTTCTCTATGGCCGAACCAGAAGTACTCAAAGGCACTCCTCCACCTCCGTCAGAACCACATCGCGGTCTGCTCAAAGACCTGCGTGACAGTGGCGCGGAAAAAGTGAATCTCAACGATAACGTTCTCGACAGAGCGGAGGATGAAAAGTACATCGAAAGTTTGACCTTGGCAGATAAGAAGAAATTGAGCACCGAGATTGAGGCGTTGCGTGTGAAGGATGAGTCGGAAAAGAAGTTACGTGCAGACATCTATCCAGAGCTGCTCGCGCTTCAAGGAAAGCTCAAGACGTCTGATTACATGGGTGCGGCAGCACTCGCAACAGAGGATCTTGGGAAATTCGCACACCGGAAATATGGAGAATTAACACATATCGGAGAAAAAATAGGAGAATATGGCTACGGTGAATACGAGTCATTCAACAATGCGAAGACATGGAGCGACAAAGCGCTCGTTGTAACGAAAAATGTGGGTGTCTTCGTCGCTCTTCCCATAGCTCTGTATTACGTCGGTAGCTGGCTCTCGAAGCTCTACGATTCCATCGCCGGTGATAGCTGGATTGCCTCCGCCATCAAGTGGACAGGCATCCTGACAGGCATTTCGGCCGCACTGAAGTTCTTCGGCAGCAAACCGCTTCCTGATTCGCCTGCTTCAAAGACAGCGGACGTTCCAGCGAAGCCAGCAGAGGCGGCATCTCCGTCCGACGCACCGGAAAAGCCGAAACCTACAATAACCTTCGACAAGGTCGAGCCCGGTAAGTCTTTGCATGATTACCTGAATCAACCAATCCAATTGGCAAACGGCACAGTCGTGAAGTTCATAAAAAAGGACTCTGGGGTCGTTCTCGATTCGACGAAAGGCCAATACGGTCTGAAACAATTCGATGTCAACAACCAAGAAGTGAAAGAGGCGGGTTTCTTGGACCTCAGTGCACAGCTTGCTGTCGCAGAGAAAGCAATCACTATCGGACGAAACAAAGGAGCACTGACCCTCATCTATCAAGGGAAAGAAAAGGCTACCCTGACGGATACAAATCTTTCTTCGCTTGCAAACGGAGGTGAGGTTGAGACCGTTGGCGGGGATAACAAGAAGACGGGAACAATCAAGGCGGTTGCTGTGTAACAATTCATGGCATACTGACCCTGCATGCCCTTCCTCCGCACCTACCTCTTCCTGATCCCCATCATTGTGATGGTGCTTTGTGAGATCACGAAGATCTTTGTGGAGCACGCACGGACGGGCGGTTGGACACAGGGCATGTTCCGACCGGGCGGATTTCCGAGCACGCACTCGGCATTCGTCACATCGCTCCTCATGGTGATTGCGCGAAAAACAGGAATCGAATCGACGGAGTTTGCGATCGCTTTCGTCTTCGCGTGTGTCGTGTGGTACGACGCGATCAGCTTGCGCCGCAGCGTCGGTGAGCAGGCGGAGCTTCTGAACCGATTGCAGCAGTGGCATCACCTGCGCGAGCGCGTGGGACATTCCTTCAAAGAAGTCATCGCGGGCATCGCGTTCGGCGCAGCAGTGACGCTGATGGGTATCGGAATGGACGTATACGTCGCATCGCTGAATCAGCAATGATTAGTGCTTGCGGATCGTTTCGAGCGCATCAATGACGCGTCCTTGTCGGAGGAGCTTGATGAGTTTCACAACCGTATCGATGATGACCGGCACTTCGAGGTAATCGATGAGGATCGCCACCCACGCAAGCCACACGGGAAGAATGGTCTCCGATCCCCTGCCCTGGAATTGGTCGAGCACGAACTCATCCGTGATCCAGAAGAGGTGCAGCCACTGGCTATTCAAGAAGACCAGGAAGAACACGGACTTCCATCGGAATTCTTTCCGTAGTTCGAAGATGTAGAGAACGCTCGTGGAGATGAGCGCGGGGATCTCGGTGTAATCGACGAGGATGATGATTGTTTGTACGAGTGGCGTCGTTTCAAAGTAATCTTGTCCGAGCAGCCTGAGTGCGATGACGTGCGTCGCCATCCAGTACAGGTGCACAAGTTGTAGTGCGAAGAGTCCCGTCGCCACGCTCAAATGAACGGTGTAATGCCGTTCGTACCAGGCCCAGAAACGCTGTGCGAGCCTCATGACACGGCAGTATACCGGAGAACCATCCCCAACGCTTACGCGAGCGCTTTCACGACGTCGGCGATTGCCACCATCTGTACGTCACCGCTCTTACGATCGGCAACCTCGATCTGGCCCTGCTCCAAACTCTTCTTCGAGACGACCAAGCGCGTCGGCATACCGAGGAGATCTGCATCAGCGAACTTCACGCCGGCGGAGACGTCGAGACGATCATCGAAGAGCACGCTGATTCCTTTTGCTTCGAGTTTTTCGACGAGCGACACCGCCTCAGTCCAGGCTGGTTCGTCTTCGGAGCGAGCGAGAGTCACGACGTGGGCGCGATAGGGAGCAACTTCTTTTGGCCATACGAGTCCCTTCTTGTCGTTGCAAACTTCGGCAATGACGCCCATCACGCGACTCGTTCCAATGCCATAGCATCCCATGAACACGGGTTTTTGCTTTCCGTCTTTATCCTGGAACGTGAAGTTAAATGCGTCCGAAAACTTCGTGAAGAGCGTGAAAATGTTTCCCACTTCGCACGCTCGCATTTCTTCGTACGGCTGCGTCGTTCCGGGCATCCAATCACCATCGTGTGCAACTTTGATGTCGTAGAATTTTTCCGGCAGCGGCACGTCGCGACCGAAGTTCACATTGGTCGAGTGTTCGTTCGTCTTGTTCGCTCCACATTCGAAGTTCTTCCGATCGCGCGTCGAGTCGTCCCAAAGCACGCGCACCGATGAAGGAAGACCAATCGGACCGGCGTATCCCACTTCCGCGCCCGTCACCTTTTTCACTGTTGCTGCAGAAGCGAGCGCGAGTGATGTGCACCCAAGGACTATGCGAAGCTTGTCCATGTTCACGTCATATCCGCCACGAACGGCGGCTGCCACCACCGATCCGTCATCCGTTTCGAGAAGAAGAGTCTTTGTGGTTCGCTCGACTTCGATTTTGAGGAAAGACGCGAGTTCTTCAACGCCAACGATTCCCTTTCCTTCGACATCCTTCCTCGGTTTTTCTGGCTCATCAGGATTTCCCCACGTGGGAGCGAGAGAGGGACAAATTTCTCTGTTATAGATCGTGTCTGTTCCTGGAACGCGGAAGAGATGGTCTTCGCCCGTGGCGCAGATCGTTTGGAATTCACGCGACGGTTCCTTGCTGAAGTCACCGCCGGATGCGAGCGCGATGACGGTGCGATCTCCCAATCCCACGCGACGGAAGAACGATGTATAGGCGGGTGTTCCGACGGTCGTAAAGTACCGCATCATATCTTCCTCGGATGCATGGAAGCTGTAGAGATCCTTCATGCGGAATTCTCGGCCGCGCATGAGTCCCGACTTTGGCCGGGCTTCATTGCGAAACTTCGTCTGGATTTGGTACACCGCGCGTGGCAAATCTTTGTAGCTGCTGCAGTAGCGCTGAAGAATCGGCGTGATGATTTCTTCGTGCGTCGAATTGAGCAGGTAGCGCGCATCGTTCGATTTCTTCGATGCGTCGTTGGCCGGAGTTGCCTGATACAGCGAACTGACAGTTTCGAGACGTCCGGTCTGCTCCCAGGGTTCAGTGGGTGAGAGAGACGGCATGAGTAACTCCTGCCCAATCTTATCCATCTCTTCGCGCATGATGCTCTCAATCTTCGCCAGTACCTTCAGTCCGAGCGGTAAGAATGCATACACACCCGCCATCGTTTTGTTGATGTATCCCGCTCGAACGAGCAGATCTGCATTGAGCGATGAGGCATCGGAGACCGATTCCTTGCTCGTCTTCGTGAATAACTGGCTCAAGCGCATGTGCGTATCCTAGAGGCACTGCGGACTGCGGGAAAGCGCCGTTTAGCGTCTCGCGTGGTGGCTTTCACCCCACTGCAAGATCGTGAAGAAGTTATAGGCGATGGCGGCGCCCGCAAGGATCAGTGTGAGGTGGAAACCGTACTCAAGGCCGATGAGCGTCCAGAGGTCGTCGTGATCGATGCTCATGTGCAGCCGATCGTGCGGCCACCAGGAGATGAGAAACCAGGCGATGCTGATGTAGAGCGTCCACGCGATACCCTTCATGCCATGCGCCATGCGGCGCACCCACGGCCAGCCTTGGATGAGGAACGCGACGCCGAGGCCGAACGCAACGGACTCGATTGCAGAGACTCCAATGAGCAGCGGCAACTGAATTCCTTCCGGTGCAGCTCCCGCTTCATTCAGCGGCCATATGAGCGGTCCGAGCAAGAAGGACGCAATGCCGAAGCCGAGCGTGATGAGGAACGTGAGCAATCGAGAGTTCATAGAAGAGGGTGGAATGGGGTCAGGATACTCTGGCGCGAAATGTCGCGGCCAGGGCAATCATAAGAAGTGACGCAGGAATCATCAACTGTCGATAGTACGATTCGCCGTTCAGCAGGAACCGCGCATTCGGCGTGAGGGTATAGGTCGCGAGAACAATGAGGAGAGCGAGGACGCCCCAGAAGAGCGTGATGATGAGCCGGCAATCGAGACGCGCGTCATTTTTCTTCCAGAGCCATAACACTGACAAGAGGCCGACGAGTGCTGCCGGGAAGGCGAGACCCATTGAGGGAGAGACGAGTCCCGCGAGAGCCGGGAGCACTGCTTCGGGATGGAACTCCATGAACGCATCAGAGGAATGGGGCGTGAAGGGCAGATCCCAGAGAAACAGGAAGAGTGGGAAGAGCAGGCTCAGTCCCCCACCGACGAGCATCGCCGTGATCCTCTCGCGCCGACCCTCAGAAAATGGGAGATCGACACCGACAAGGAGCAGCCACGGAAGAAGTCCGATCACGAGACCTTCCGTCTTGGTCCATACAGCAGCGGCGATCATGAGAGCTGATGGCAGATAGAAACGCACATCCGTCGTCCGCGCAGCGATGACAAAGCCGAGTGCCAGCAGCAAATACGTCACAAGGTGGACGTCGCCGTACCCTTGAGCCATGTGGAACGAAAGAAGCGGAATGCTTGTCACGGCTGCAGTTGCTGCGAGAGCGATGGTGAGACCGCGCAGTTTTCGAAGCAGCAGGAACAGCGTCGAGAGGCTTGTGATTGTAAGGAGGAACGTCGCTGTATTTGCAGCACGATCGCTCCACATAGGAGCAACAACGTTCGCCGCAATCTGCACTCCGTGAACGAGGAATGGATACTGCGGCTTTGCGACGCCTCGCTCTTCGGTGAGATCAAATGCCAATTCCTGATCAATCCACGAAACCTTCGCACGCATCGTCCAGTTCGTCAGGCTGTCGATGTGATACGTGGGGAGCATCACGGCATGCGCTCCCGCAAAGAGGAATTGCACGATAAGAAGGAGCCCACAGAGCCATCTCAGAATCATGTCGAGGCGCGAGCTCGATGTTCGTGAAGGCGAAACAACAAGAGGCGCTGGTCGCAGGGACCATGGGAGCCACAGGAGCAATATTCCGATGACCGCATGGGCAAGTAGTTGCCCGTACCATGTGATTGGAACATGGAGCAACGTGCACTTGAGCAAGAGCAGAGTTTGGAGAAGAGCACCGAGTGGCAACGCGAACGCGATACGCATCCATCGATCTGCGGGGAGAATTTTTCCGGCCAATGCCCACCCGGACCAACCGAGCATTCCCATGCCGATGATGAACGACAGAACACTCATGGAATTCTGCGGAATAGTTCAGAGCCATTGGGGAAGGTGGCGACGCGTTCGGCCTGCATGTCGATTGATCCGCACTTCAAACGCCCATTCACGAAAGACCATTCGATCTTCTTCAGGACGACGACATGACTTGGGGTGATGATCTCATCGCGAACGAGTGAGACGGGCAGCGGATGGAGAAAGTACCGCATCAATTTCATTTCGTAATCGGTCGAGTCGGTGCAGACGGCAAGAGATGTCACGCCTGCTTTCTTCTCCAGTGCATCAACAATTGAATAGGTGCTCTTTGCTTCGCCATATTCCCCTGTCGCTATCCACGCTGCGGCGTCTGCGGCTGTTATGCGTGCAAGATCGAGGCCCACTTTCACCCCGTATGAGAGATGAAAGAGCAGTGCGATGACGACAAGCCCGTACGCCGCCTGTTCGCGATGCAGGACGCCATACGCACTGCAGACAATTACAAGAACAACCGCCACGAGAACGGCGAGCGGCACGCCGAGGAGACGATACCCCTGCAAAAAGTGATACGTCGAAATGATGAAGGGCTCGCGCTTCAGAAGCTGCGACCAGAGTGCACTGGCAGAATCGAGCATCGTCGCGGGCACAAATCCAATTCCCAAAATTTCCGGAAAATCGCCTGTTGTAGAGGAGGAAAATGCGAGGAAATACCGCTGATTGCCGGGACTCCAGCGCGGCCCCACCGCGAGGTCGATGTCGACCGTCGACCCTTCCGCTGCAGCAGGGAGTATGAACTGCAACATTTCCTTCGGCTCGTACGCCGTTCCCGTACGAAAGGGCGCGACGAGACCCACGAGCTCAGATGTGCTTCGGTACTCAATACGCAACCATCGTCCTGCCCCTTCCGCTTCTCCTTCCGCGAGCTGCTCGGATGCGCGAATGGTTTCGATGGGGTTTGCATCGACTGCCCGAATCGGCGTGATGCGCGTCACATTCTCCTGTGCGAATGCCGTACCGAACATGACAATCCCGATGACTACGAGGCCGATGAAGCCAAATCGACGCATAGCCCGATCGTACACGAATGACGTGGCGCGCGCCGTCCGCTACCATGCGCCGACATGGAATATCCCGTTCTCCAGATCAAGCCCGGCGCCGACGTCCACCTGCGCAATCGCCACCATGCGATTTATCGCAGCGCAGTCGAGCGCGCTCCAAGCACCGACGGCGTCATCGTGCGCGTGGTGGGATCGGACGGAAAGTTCCTCTGCTACGCGACGTACAACTCCAAGGCATACATCTGCGCGCGCGCCGTTGCATTCGAGGACAGCGATCCACTGGTGCAGATGCGCCGGCTGATTGAACGATCGGTTGAACTCCGACACAGCTTCTTCTCTCGTGAGGACACGAACGCCTATCGCCTCGTGAACGCGGAAGGCGACGGCATTCCCGGACTCATCGTCGATCAATACAACCGCACGCTCGTTGTGCAGCTCACAACCCTCGGCATGGATAACCTCCGCGACTGGGTGACAAAGACGCTGCTGGAAATCTGCGACACCGATCAGGTCTTCGAAAAATCCTCGGGCAGCGGTCGCAAGAAAGAAGGACTGGAACCGAAAGAAGGATGGCTCCACGGAGAAGCGAGCGGAAGCATCCCCGTCGTTGAACGCGGGCTGAAGTTCGCAATTGAACTGACGGGAAGCCAGAAGACAGGACTCTTCCTCGACCAGCGCGAGATGCGCTCACTCGTCCGCATACTCGCACCTGGACGCACCGTCCTCGACGTCTGCAGTTACGTCGGTGGATTCTCTGTCGCGGCACTCGCGGGTGGCGCCCTTTCATCCGACGCAGTGGACTACGACACCGGCGCTCTCGCCGCGGCTCGCCGCAACGCAGAGCTCAACGGCATCGACGCAGGGAAGATCGCAACGTACGACCAAGACGCATTCGACTTCTTACGACGCGATCCAACGCCCAAGGCATACGACTTCGTGATTCTCGATCCACCGGCGTTCGCAAAGCGAAGCAGCGACATCGAGCAAGCGAAGCACGCGTACACAGACCTCAATCGCATGGCGATGCAGATCCTTCCCAAAAGCGGCGGCATGCTCCTCACGTGCTCTTGCAGCTACCAGATCGATGTTCCCCTCTTCCAAACCATCGTCTTCCACGCCGCACGCCAGGCAAAGAGGACCGTGCGCATTTTGCACCGTCACCGCCAAGCGTTCGATCACCCGGTAAACATCTATCATCCAGAAGTCGACTATCTCAAAAGCCTCTTACTCTGGGTTGAGTAAGGCTAAATATCATCATCACGCCTTCTTCCGAGGCTGGATGTGAATACCTTCTTTTGGAAAATCCTCCTGTCGTAATGAAACGTACATATCATCTCCGATTTCAAGTGTGCATATGCTGCCAATGCCACTTGGTTTGCGTATGCGAGTTCCTGTAGGAAGCGAAACGGCTTGGAAACGTCTTTCATCAAAATGAATAACGTTCCGTCCTATCGTTACAACATCCACATCCACTGGCTCTTCAAGATCATCCCACCGTAATATTTCATAAGCCGGCAATACTTCATGTAATTTCATTTTTATTTTTTCCAATGCATCGTTCAATTTCTCCCCCCGTAGGTCAGACCTTCTAACCTCGCTCATTTTTCTTAACCATTCCTCTCGCTCTGTCTCTGGGAGCATCGATGTTAAGTTGTGGATGTGATCTGAAACGTCATGCATGAATATATTATAGACTATTTCGTATTTATTGTAAATACACATACAACATCTTGAAGAACCTGTGTAGGGGCCGCTCGTGTGAGCGACCCCCGACAGTTGAACCGGACACGC
>CAZBSN010000024.1:0-7144 GCA_964494435.1 uncultured Candidatus Peribacteria bacterium
TGGAGCGACTCCTTGCCGGAAGAGAGCCCGTGAGAGAAACCCGGAGGGTTTCTTTCACGATTCAGTGGAGGTGCCGGCGAGAATTGCACCCGCGTATGAGGGTTTTGCAGACCCTTGCCTTACTACTTGGCTACAGCACCAAAGAGCTGCGACAGCGTACCAAAGTGTCGTAGCAATGAAAGCTCCACATTCGACAAATCATTTCGCCTCGTCCAGTACTATAGAACAGATGCTATCGGAAAAACAGAAGGACGTGCTCAGCCTCACCAAGACGGCGGCGTGAGTTCTTGTGATGCAAGAACAATGCCTCTGTTGGTCGAAACCTGATCACCTAATGAGATATACCGCTCATCGATCAGCAATCCCACTCGCCGTGTTGTCCACAAGAGAATCTGGTTATGGAGATACTGCATTGCACCTCTAAAATTTTCTTCAGCGCCGTCATCGAGTTCTGGTTTGTTGGGCTCCTTCAAAAAACACTGGAACGGCCCTCGCTCCAGAGCCTGCTTTGGTTCGCCACTTGCATGTTTTCTGAACGCTTCCCACATATCACTGATGCGCTGTGCCCGCTTTTTCTGCCATTCATCGAGACATTCATTCTGAGGATGAACAAGACGCCGTGCTCGCGCCAATGTCTCATCGAGAACGCGCCAGGCTGTGAATGCATCCTGTATCCCACTCTTGGACGAGAGCGGATCCAACAGTGTCTCTGCTGCTTCAACCACTGCTGCTGGATCAGTGCGGCATAGAGCGGTGAGATGTTCATACGAACCGCCAAAGGAACGATCACCTCGATCGAGTGCTTCATCTTCAGAGGAAAACTCTTGCATCCTCTCCTCCACTTCATCCCGGAGGAAGGAAACCGTTGCCGGAGTAATGAGCACTGCAGTGGAAACCATTCTGTAGAGATTATGATAGAAAAATAAAATTTGTCAAGTACGTACCTGAACGCCTTAATCTGCCTCTGTTTCCTCACTCGAAGCCGCTTCCGTCTCTCCTTCCAGAGGCTGTAGCCGTGCATTCGTGAGGATGGCGACGATGCGATCTTCCGCACTGTCATCGATCGAGACGGGCGTTGCAGCCGTGAAGCTGTAGCCAACGCGGCCCTTTGCCATGCTCAATTGATAGAAACGGGCGACTGGTTGTGTGTCGCTTGGCTGTGCAGTGAAGACGTGGAGAATATGCGGTGCATCATCGATCGTCACCGAGCGCTCATCGAGGCGAGCGTAACCAGGAAGCGTTTGAACGGCTGCTGCACCAGCTTCGCTGTACTCGCCAGAGGAGACTTCATCGCGCAGATCTTCGCGCAACACGACGACCGTGAGGTACTGACCGCCAATCGATTCATCCGTCTGGAATGCAACAATCGCCTCCTCCGGCACACCACGATCATCGAGGTTATCGCGCTCAAGGACGTGCCATCCATCGGGCAGACAGGTGCCAATCTCGCCATTCCAGTAGGACTGTGTACAGACAACAGCGGTGCTTCCGCCGCAGGAAACGACCAGAACAGCTGAAACAACAATTGCGGCAAGGTGGGAGTATTTCATCGCGGCTATCATACGCATTGCGTCAACAATGGCATCTGGTAGAGCTGGGATTACACTGGACAGCTGAGAGAAGGAGGTTCCCGTATATACCATGGGAATTGAGCCAAGAGGCTAAAAATGGTACAATGATCGGATGTATACACACATAAAGAAACTCATTCGTCTGGCAGCGTTCGCGGGATTGATTGTCCCTCCGACGGCGCTTGCAGCGATCGCGCTCCAACTCCCCGTCGATGCGATTGCGGGTCTTGGGTTTGATGCACTCCTCAGTGGTGCCGGAAAGAATCAGACGATCGTTCTCGACGTCAGTGATCCAGAGGGCAACACGGAATCTCTCCGTGCACGCGCCGATGAGAACGGTGACGCCACGATCACGATCGACGGAAAGCTCGCGGAGATCGCGGGCATGTACCAGATTTCAACGAGTGGCGCAGCCGGTGAAGTAGATGTCATTCCCGACGTCATCGATCCGGTCTTATCCTCGATCGACGTATGGACGCCGCGCATCGACGACAATGGCGATGACGCAGCGAGCGTCACGGTCACGC
The DNA here is from genome assembly GCA_964494435.1 of uncultured Candidatus Peribacteria bacterium. GTDB lineage: Bacteria > Patescibacteriota > Gracilibacteria > Peribacterales > Peribacteraceae > DALYDP01. The sequence continues at coordinate 2,099 of CAZBSN010000024.1, forward strand.
TCGTTGATCAGTATGGCAATCCCCTCTCTGGACGCATCGCAACGCTCCTCTCCAGCCGCAGTGACGACGAGATCACGGCAGAGTCGAGTGAGACGGATGAGAACGGCGAACAGCATTTCTCCCTTCGCACGTACGAAGGCGGAACGATTTCACTTCGCGCCATCGATCTCCTGAGCGGCCAAGCACTCGAAGGTGCTGCAACGATCCGCGCCGGCGATGAAGCAATGGGCGGACCAACGGCTCAATCGGCAAGCCGCTCCGTGCGCGGTGATCGTTTCTACTACGCGCAAGTGTCGAGCTTCGACGTCATCGATCACTTCGAGATTGCAGCCCCAGATTCACTCCCCGTGGGCGAGGAAGCATCGAAGATCACGATCAGCGCCGTGGACCAAGACGGCAACACCGTCGAGGACTACGTAGGCACGGTCGTCTTCTCTTCAACCGATCCAGACGCAACGCTCCCCAACTTCGGACGCTACACGTTCAAGGACCGCGACCTCGGACAGAAGGACTTCCCTCTCGTGCTCACATTCCGTGAGACGGGCGAACAGACATTTCAAGTGGAAGATGAGAACGACCGCACGATCTTCGGCAAGATCACAGTGGATGTCGGCGGAACGTCGACTCCCGGAGGCGGCGTCATCACGATCACGTCTCCCAAAGACGGCGGTACAGTGGGTTCATCCACGGTCACCATCGAAGGCAAGGGACCGGCATTCACGAATCTCGTGGTGCTCGGCGGCATCGCAGACACACCTGGTGCAACGGACGGTGACGGACGCTTCGCGATCCCCGTCATGCTCCGCGCTGACCAGCGCGACTTCACGATCCGCGTGCAAGATGAAGACGGTCGTCATGACTCCGGCCCGATCCTCCTTCACTTGGATAATCAGGGTCCGCAAATCGGCGCCGTCACGTTTACGCCCCCGATCGCTCGCGAAGGCGACAAGGTTCTTGTCGTCGTAAAGAGTGAAGCGGGACTCGCGTCCATGCATCTCACGATCACGCACAGCAAAACGAACGCCGTGCAGGACATTACGCTCTCGGAGAATGCATCTTCATCTGGAACATATCAGTCGTTCTTCACCGCTCCTGTTGCAGACACGTATCAGCCGACGCTCATCGCAATCGATGACGCCGGCAACAAGACGGAACTGCGCTCGGCCTTCACGGTCGGTATCCCCGCTCTCCCTGTCGTCACGGGCGTCGCTGTTACAGCTCGCGCCAATGCGGTTGAGGTGAAATGGAGCCCACTCTCGGATGATGTCGATGCATACCGCGTCTACGTCGGCGAGAAGGAAGGCGACTTCGGTTACTCACTCGACACGCCAAAGCCGACAGACTCTGCGATGGTCGCGGGGCTCACCGCCGGAAAGACCTATTACTTCGCTGTGACCGCAATCGAAGGTGAACGCGAAAGCGCGGAGAAGAGTGATGTCGTCACGGCCTCCCCTCTCGGACTCACACTCGAAGCGATTCCTGGCGATCAATCTCTCCTCCTTCGCTGGAGCGAGCTCGATGCAGGCGCACCGCTCGCACACTTCCTCTTGGAATACGGTCTTGATGTCGAGGCACTGACGGAACAGCGCCTCATCAACCGCGAACTCACGGAGTACACTCTGGGTGATCTTCTGAACAACGTGCAGTACGTCATTCGCATCACACCGGTCGCCGTGAACGGAAAGAAACTCACGGACCTCAGTGCAACAGTCACAGGCACGCCGAATGGCGCCGCCGGGTTCCACCCAAGCGCAGGCGACCCAATCCCCTTCGATCCGACGCTTCATCCGGGAGCCAAGCCACACATTGCTCCGGAAACGCCAGCATCAGGCATCACGTCGATGGCGGGCTGGATTGCAGCCATCGCAAGTGCCATCGGCTGCTGGATGTACCTGCAACGCAGGGCTGAGCGACGTCGCACGGCGGCGTTCCTCGCTTCCCTTCCGACAGCCTAAGGATGTCTAAGACAATGTCTATCGGAGGCGCGACCTTCGATCTCTTCGTGATCGCCGATCACAGTGTCATTCATGCTGATGAGAAAGCCCCTGCGTTCACGCTCCCCTTGGGCGCGAAGATTCAGGTGGAAGATGTCATCCGCACGTGCGGCGGCGGCGCACACAACACCTCGGTCGGACTCGCACGACTCGGATGCGCTGCCTCCTACTGCGGCATCGTCGGTGACGATGCGTGGGGCCAGGCCATTCTCGAAAACTGCACGAAGGAGAAGGTCGACACGACGCACGTCACGGTCGTCGAAGGTGAAGCATCGGATTTCTCGATCATCCTTACGGCTCGCAGTGGTGAGCGTGTGATCCTCAAGCACCCTGGCACGTCGAAGCATCTCCAAGACGCGACCTTTGCACGCGACGCGGCAGCGCAGGTCGACTGGATCTACCTCAACAGCATTCAAGAGGAAGCATGCCAGATCGAAAACGACATCATCCGCATCCTCGTGGAATCCCCGCATGCGCGGCTTACGTGGAATCCCGGCGGCTGCCAGATTGAGATGGGCATGAATCGCCACGGCATCAAGGAACTCCTCGCGCAGACCGACCTCCTGCTTCTTAATAAGGAGGAGGCTCTCGCCTTCACGAAGCAACCCGACGTACTCTCGGCCATGAAGCACCTCCTCAAGACCGGAACGAAGATAGTCTGCATCACGGACGGCCGAAACGGCACGCTCGCGAGCGACGGAACGTCGATGTTTCACTGTCTGCCAAGCGACTGTCCCGTGGTCGACGCAACGGGCGCTGGAGACGCCTTCGGAACAGCCGCAACATGGGCACTTCTGACCGGCCAAGACTTGCCAACTGCGCTCCGTGCTGGTACCATAAACGCGATGAGCGTCGTCGGATCAGTCGGGGCACAACCCGGCCTTCTGGACGCGGCAACCATGAAGCGCCGCCTCCAAGAATCTGACGTCACCGTGGCTCGCACGGTCCTCTGATAACACCAACATCAGCTGCAGCGTGCTCATCGTCCCTCCCCCCACTCGTATGTCCGACGATGGTTTGCTCCAGATCCAGGAACTCCTTGAAAGCGCACAAGCGTCTCTCAAGACCGCGTCGGCAATGTTGAGGGATTTAACGGGTGTGTCAGATCCTCTGAAGGAACGACACATGGCGCGCGCAACCAAGGTCTCCACTGCGGGGCCTGTTTCAGGTCGCATCATTGAAGGAAGTTTCGACGGACAGAACATGGTCGATTCATCGGGCCAGAGCTATCCGGTCCCGGCGAACTATGCCTCTAAGAGCAAGCTCGTCGAAGGCGACGGCATGAAACTCACGATCACGGACGAAGGCAAATTCATCTACAAGCAAATCGCACCGATCGATCGCAGGATCGTGAAGGGCGTCCTCATCCAAGAAGACGGACAGTACAAGGTGCTCGCCGAAGGCAAAGCGTTCCGCGTGCTCCTCGCATCAGTCACGTTCTACCGCGCCGAAGTCGGCGACCAGGTGACGGTTCTTCTGCCAAGCATCGGTGAAGCGAAGTGGGCTGCAATCGAAGCCGTACTCCCCAAGCACTTGGCCGAAGCCGCAGCACTCGAAGCCGTCACACAAGGCGCACTGGAAGAAGAGGATGGTGAATTGAAGCCCGTACGCGGCGAGGATGACGAGGAAGAAGAGAAGCCGAAGAGGAAGAAGAAAGCGTGACGAAGGAAGTCGAGGATATCGAGGATTTCAACGATTTCGAGGAACCACACGGATCTACTATGCAGATCCCCCAGTATTCCAGTTACCAGTTCCCAGTATTCCCGTTCCTGCTACTCTGGGAGCCCATGGCGCTCCCCCGTTCCATCGTGATCCCGGCTGCACTCGCGCTCGTTGTCGCTGCGGTGCTTAGTGGTGGGCTCTTCTGGCAGCTCGATCGAACACGCGCGCTCCTCACGAAGAGCCAAGATCCTGGTACAGCACTCACGATGGGCATGCGCCCGATCGCAGCGCTCCCCTCACCTCTTCTTCGCGGTGACGCAGCACTCACGGCACTCCGCGCGGGCGATCTTCTCGCGCTCCGCGGTGAATGGAGAGAAGCGAAACAAGAATATGAAGCGGCAGTGCAGGCAGGAGGTGGACTCACCGCGCTCAGGAAGCTCGCACAGGCTCAGCTTCAAGTGCGAGACATCGACGGCGTGCGTAGCACCATCGGCGCACTCCGCGCTTCAGGCGCCCGCGACGAGGATCTACTCCTCTTAGAGAGCGTGATTGCACTGCGACAGAACAAATTTGCCGATGCGAAGACGCGCTTGGACGCCGCGGCCGATTCACCACAGAAGCACTACGGCCTGTCGCTCCTCGCCATTGCCGAAGGACGACACGACGATGCAAAGGCGGAGCTCACACACGTCCTCACCGGATGGGAGCCGACGTTGCGGTCGTACGCAAAGACATTGCAAGCCGCTTACGACGAGTACGCGCTTTTCCCCACAAGCCCGGAGATCCACCGTGAAACGTTGCTCGCACGCGCTCTCGCCGACGTGCAGGAATGCGAACTCGCGATCCCGCTTCTCACAGCTGTGCTCACAGAAGAGGAAGACTATCGCGACGCCTGGATCGTTCGTGGATTCTGCGAACTCACGACGGAACGTTTGGAAGATGCTCGTTCATCGTTGGAACGCGCCTACGCTCTCGATCCGCAGAAGGCAGAAATTTCATACTTCCTCGGTCGGGCCCATGCGAGACTCGGCAACCATCCCGCAGCAATCACATCGCTCACGTACGCCATCGAGAATGGATTCGAACCACGCGCCGATGCGAGGCGTTTACTCGCCGCTGAAGCTCTCGCGAGCGGCGACTCGGCTCGTGCACTCCAAGAACTGGATCTTGTAACGCGCGAACCCGGTGCGACGGTCGATTCATTCGCGGACTTCGTCACAGCTGCAATCACACAGGAAAAGAAAGACGAGGCCTACGAACGCGCCCAGGCTGCAACGACGATGTTTCCGGAGGAAGCACGCGCCTACGAACTCCTCGGACGTGCGGCAGTTGCATTGGAGAAAGAAGATGAGGCACGTACAGCTCTCGAACGCGCGCTTGAACTCGACGC
>CAZBSN010000024.1:7244-9986 GCA_964494435.1 uncultured Candidatus Peribacteria bacterium
TGGAGAAAGAAGATGAGGCACGTACAGCTCTCGAACGCGCGCTTGAACTCGACGCCAACTTGGAGAGCGCTCGCGAACTCCTAGAATCTCTATGAAGATGAGCCACACACATATCATTGCGGGAATCGCAGGAGCTGTAGGCGTTGTCGCTGTTGCGGGCGGGGTGCTCTTTCTCACGCAGGTCAAAGCAGATCGGAGCCTTGCATCGACTCTCGCTGCGAAAGACGTTCTTCTCTACGTATCGCAACCGACCGATGACATGCTTAAAGACATTGCGAGTCACGCCCCTTCTCTTCCACCCGTCCCGCAGAACTTTGGACAGCCAACAGCTGCAGCCATCGTCCGGCAAGCGAATGGAGAGAGCACATGGGTCGTCGAACAGGAAAACAGAACCACGCCCAATGAAGGGCCCACTGGTCCGCACTTGAGCGATGATCCAACGTATCGATCGCTGCGCTGGGGCTACGACGCACCATGGACATACATTGCGTACCCAACCGTCGATGCGTCCGAATCGCCATTGGCACAGATGTTCGCATTGAAGACGCCCATCGCACTACAGCGCTCAGGCACGGGCCTGACGCTGCGCTTCCCCGTACACGGGATGCTTCCACCACAACGCCTCTCCCCACGTCCGCTCATCGCGCTCTCCAATGCGTCGTTGACCCTGGAGCTCCCGCCGTGGCATGCATTCGATATGCTTGGTGAGCTGCTCAATCCGTCGGCACGGCTCATTGTCGAAAGCCTCGCTCGGACAACCGTCACCGATCTCGCGGGAGACATGAGTCTTCCGTATGAACTCGCCGGTCTCTTCACGGGACCGAGCAGGTTTCAGAGTGCGCCGGATGATCAAGGCGACTCCTTCATTGCCTGGGAAGGGCGCGGTCCAAATTCCTCCGACACTGAACGTATTCTGACGCTCGCACATGAACGCGTCGGGAGTGCGCACGGCGACGCTGAAGTGAAGAGCATCTCAACCCAAGGCTACACGCTCAACACGATATCGCGCGCGGAGAACAGTGGAACGGAAGAGGCTCAGAGCGGCGACTGGCACGTCCGCAAAACTGCAGCCGGACAAACGACGTTCCTCAGCGCTGAACAACAAGCACGGTTTGCACTCACAACGAGTGAAAAATCTTTCACCGATCGCACAGCGGATGACACGCCTCTCGCAGACCAAGACGGCGCATATCGCATGACGCTCCAGTGGACGCCGGAGACGGCTGCGCAGATCACTCCCCTCTGGCCGACCCTGGCGCCGTCGGGAAGCGACATTGAAGCAACGCTCCGAGGCGGGAATGGCTTCGTAGAACTGACGATCGGCCCCATTGAGGCCTTCTAGGAGTTTGCCTTTGCCTCTCGCTGCCGGTACGCTCCTGCCCCGATGTCCTTTACGCGTCTCGCCGGCTTCTTTCTCCCGCTGTCCGCGCTCCTCGTGGTCGCGTCACTCGTGATCTTCGTGACACCGGGACCCGTGCTCTCCATTGAATTCACAGGTGGAACCCTCCTCGAAGTGGAACTGAGGGATGGCGCTTCGCAAGCGCAGGTGGAAGCGGCTCTCGCAAAGGTCCGCTTTGGAGACGTCACGCTTGCAGATGCCAAGGTGACTCGCACTCGCACGGGCACGTACTTCATTCGCACGCAAAACCTCACGACAGAGCAACATGCAGAGCTCCTTGCGACCTTGGAAAAGGAGTTGGGTGAGACTGTCTTCGAACTGCAGTACACGACCATCGGTCCGACGGTCGGGCAAAGCCTCAAAACCAGCGCTGTCTGGGCACTTGTCGCAGCACTCGTCGCGATCGTCCTCTACATCGCGGCGGCATTCCGCAAGATCCCGGCTCAATTGAGTCCGTGGACCTTCGGTCTTGCCACCATCGTCGCTCTCGTCCACGACATCGCCATCATCCTCGGCATCTTCACGATCCTGAGCCACTTCACGACGTTCCAGGTCGACACGCTCTTTGTGTCAGCGCTCCTCTCGATCATGGGTTACTCGGTCTCGGACACGATCGTCATCTTCGACCGCATTCGCGACAACATGTTTGCAGAGGGAAAGCGCGGCGAGATCAAAGAGATTGCCGAACGAAGCCTCCGCCAGACGATCACGCGCACGCTGAACACCGGTCTCGGCGCACTCATCATGCTTTTCGCTCTGTTCTTCTTCGGCTCCGAATCAATCCGCTGGTTCATCCTCGCGCTCATTGTCGGAACAGTGATTGGAACCTACTCGTCGTTCTTCATTGCAACTCCGCTCCTGGTGCTCTGGAAAAGCAGGAGCCGCTCGTAAGCACGCATGGCTGACACCCCAAAGATCGAACGGCTCAAGGGAGGAAAGGTCGTATTCACCGTGACGCCTGCACCAGAGGAAGCAAAGGGCGCAATGGACGCAGCGTTGCAGCGACTCAGCAGCCGCGTGAACGTGAAGGGCTTCCGCCCAGGGCACGCTCCAAAGGACATGGTCGAAGGTCGCATCGATCCAGACGCGCTCTTTGAAGAGACCGTTCGAGAAGTGCTGAAAACGAAGCTCGGCGCGCTCGTGCAGGAGCACAAACTCCAGCCCATCATCCCGCCCACGGCAGAAGCGGTCAGTCGCGATCCCCTGACAATCAAGATCACGTTCGTCGAGAAGCCGCCGGTCACGATGAAGAAAAAAGATGCACTCGCTCCCCAGAAGAAGGAGATCGCTGTGGATCCCAAGGACATTGATCGCGTCGTGCAGTCCGCACTGGCGGAACATCG
>CAZBSN010000025.1:0-9663 GCA_964494435.1 uncultured Candidatus Peribacteria bacterium
GCATCACAGAAGGCTCGATGGTCCTCCAGACCGTTGAGAAACTCGAAGAGCCTTATAGAACGGCGGTGATCATGCGCTACGTCGACGGACTTCCCCCCAGGGATATTGCCGACCTGCTCAATGTCTCACCCAACGTTGTCTCGGTCCGGATCCATCGCGGGATCGAGCAGCTTTCCTCCCTCATTTCCCCCGCATAGTTTTATCTCCCGCTACCCAAGGTCGGATACCGGTTCGACCTCAAGCCCATGAACGACCCAGTACAAGAGTATCTCGGAAAAGCCTCCACCTTCACTATGACGAAAGAGGAGCGAGCAGCAGGCCGAATGGGCCTCCAGGCGCACATGCAGTTCGCCCTCACAGAGGGTGAAAAAGCCGATGCCCGACGCGTATTGCAACATGCGGTCTTTGCCGATCCTGTTCCAAGTTTTACCTGGAGCCTGTTTCGCATACCCGCACGATTGCCCGCAATTGCCCTTTCCGTCTTGGTTCTCCTCGGTGCATCCGGCGGAGGAATCGTGTACGCAGCGGAGTTCGCACTGCCGGGGGACGTCCTTTATAGCGTGAAGGTGCACATGAACGAAGCGTTCGTTGCAGGGTTGCAAGCGACGCCCGAAGACCGTGCGAGGTGGGCCGTGTCGCGCTTGGAGAGACGTATGGCTGAATACAACGCACTCAAGGCATCAGGACGACTCGATGAACGTATTGATGCGGAACTTGCACTCAGCATGGAAGAGTCCGCACGCGACGTCGAAGTGACGGTGGAACGCCTGCCTGCAGCTGCGGCAGAGCGTGCCGCGATTCGCACGGCTGTTCGAAGCGTACTTGGTGCGAATGAAGAAGGACGTGAACCCACGGACGATGAATTGCGCCGCGCCGCGCGCGTGAATCGTGTCTTGAAGGCGCTCAAGGAACGTAATGCCTTCATAGAGGGCTCCGCCGCTCCTGCTGTCATTCTCCCCGTCCCGACGAAGGTATCGCCTGCCGCAAAGTCAGAACGATCGCAGAAGTCGTCTGCAGCGAGTGAACGAACACTTCTTCCATTGCAGGGAGAGGTTGTGGGAGAAGGAGAATCTTCGCTGGCCTCGTCCCTACAGACGTCGTCTGTACGGGGACATCGATCGGATGATCGAGACGATTCTGAAGGGAAAGTCCCTGATGCAGAAGAAATCGACGATTTGCTCTAAAAGAAGGCAAAAAACAATCGTGTCATCTCGTAAGAGAAGCACATGTTTTTCGTCTTCTCTAGTATTGGGACATACGTTTATTTCTTTCCCCCTCGTCCTATGGTTACGAAACGAATACTCTCCGGTCTTGCCGCCGCATCGATGGCTCTCACAGCCTTCCCTGCAGCTGCATTGGATCTCTACGCCGACACGAATACGTCTGTTGACGCTTCTGTGACGACGTCAAACACGTCCGCCAATGCCGATGTTGATACGTCGACTCTGACCGACGTTCAGTTGAAGCGTTGTGAACGTTTCCGCACGGGTGATTACGAGCGCTGCGTTCGTATCATGAAGAAAGTAAACACGTCTCTCGGATCTCAAGTCCGTGTGATGGCAAAGGCGCGAGCCGATGCAGATTCGACAGTTGATCGGGGCACAGTGGAGTGGAAGTGGAAGCTGATCGGCAATCGCATTGATGCGAAGTTGAAGGCTGCGTTCCATATGATCGGCAAGATGGCTCATCACTTCTGCTCGGACGACACCGATGAGAACGATCAGACGATCTCCGAGTGTATGGCCGATCTGAAGGCGACGGTTCAGGCGAGGGTCATGGTCATGATCGACGCGGCATTCCGCGTCCGCTAAATGCATTTCCCCGTTCTTTGAGTACATACAGCACGGTGAGAGGAGCCCTGTACCAGGCGGCTACGCCTTGGTGCAGGGTTTTCTTTTGAGGAGGCATCTTTTTAGTACAACAGCATTGAGTCATGCCGTTTCTGCGGGCAGGATACCCATCGTGCCGTCAAAGCCTCAGATTCCACTCTCCGCCCTCGCGATCCTCGTCGCGACCTTCGTTGGAGTTGTCGTTTTGAGCTACCCACTGCTGGGACTGGGGTCGAAGCCGGACCTGTTATCCCTGATCAAGTCGCCCAAGGCAGCTGTTCAAGTGTCATCCGCTGCCGCTTCGTCCTCTGTGGCGGATAAACGTGTGGAGCGTGGACTGGAACGTATGAAGGAAAACGGTGAAACACCCGATCCCGCGAAGATTCTCCCGCCGCAACCGCTCATGCAGCCGGCTGTGAATCCATGGAGCAGAGCTGGCGTATACCTCACGTCCGCCCGCGTGGCAGGATCACATTTGGACGAGATCATCCAGGAGCTGAAGAACAGCGGCGGCAATGCGCTCATCTTCGACGTGAAAGGGTCGCGCGTGTACTTCGACACGACGTCGCCCATCGCAAAGGAACTTAATCTCGTAAAGCCGGTGGAAGATCTGCCTGCAATCATCCAGAAGCTTCATGACAACGACATCTACGTGATGGGTCGCTTCATCGCAATCAAGGACGATGGCTTCACGGGTGCGCATCCTGAATCGAGCGTGCGCCATCCCACGACGAACGAAGTCCTTTCCGCGACGTGGATCGATCCAGCCAACGAGTATGCGCAGCAATACAACATGGAAGTTCTCTGCGACCTTGCGAAGTCAGGAATGGATGAAGTGAACTTCGATTACATTCGCTTCTCGACCGAGAACTTCATCGCACTCGGCGTCTTCTCCGCGCAAGAGAAGGCCGATAAGGTCTACTCTTTTGTGAAAAAGGCGCGCGAGACGATCGACGAATGCGGACCTACAACGAAGCTCGGCATCTCAACCTACGCCATCCTCGGTTGGAACTATCCCGCGAACCTCGAAACACTCGGCCAAGATTTCGTTCGCTTTGCGCCGCTCGTCGACGTCATTTCACCGATGGCCTATCCGGCAACCTTCTCAGTCGAAGGCGGTTACTACAACCCAGCAAAGCACAAAGGAAGCCGCATGTACCACCTCGTGTATCGAACGATGACCGGGTATCAGGATCTTCTCGGTGAGGAGAAAAAGAAACTTCGCCCATGGATTCAGGGCTACAGCGTGAATGAACAGAACGTGAAGGACCAGATTCAAGCGGTGTTCGACACAGGTCATTGTGGATTCCAGTTCTGGAACGCGGGTAACAACTACGACACAGTCTACGCAGGTATGTCGAAGATGACGTGGCCGGAGCACTGCGTGAAGTGATCTAACTCACACCATCCCGACTTCCACGCGGGCATTTTCACGTGGAAGTGGGAGGGTGAATTAGGCGCGGTCATGTGCCCGCAGAAACTGCGCTTCCTGACTGAATATGTGCTTCACTTGCAACGGAAACGGTTGGTTCATCCACCGGTTTCGGTGGAACATATTTCGTGACTTCGTTGCTGTGGATCACGAGGTTTCCCTGAGCAAGCGCGTCGCGCAAGTGTACGCCCGCTGAATATCTGTCGAATGGTGCTGCATGTCGAAGGAGATCAGCCAGTTGATCCCTTGTGTGCACGGTTTCCACATTCAAACATTGAAGTGCAATGTGCGGGAGTTTCGACATCGATAGATGTTCTATGCATAACATTTCAATGTCGGTGAGACCATGACGGTTGTGCAGTTCTTGGCCTGCGGGGATGGATTCAGTTGTCATAATGAGAGAGGAGAAAGGATGAAATAAAATTGGAAGAGTATTCAATAGTGAATTCGCCAGCCTCCTGGACCGCCGGCTCCTCGCCACGGTCGATCCATTGTTGGAGACTCCGGTGGTAAGACTTGTGTGAGTGAATCTCGAATGATCCTCAGATACGTGTCTGGAGTCTCCTGCAGGGGAGCTGCGGAGATAATGCGATTTTCAGAATTTGCTTCAGGGAGAGTGTCCATAGATGTGGGGAGAAGTGGAAATAGCAAAAATCCTTCCGATTGTGGAGGGAGAAGGGAGAGTGCGTTGGAGTTATCGACTTAGCTCAGCGTGCACGTCAGCTCCTTCCCCTCACTAAAGGAGAACCAGGAGTAGCCGACGGCATAGGATCGCTGCGTCAAAGTGGGTGCATCATATGATCGACACACTATACAGTCAACAATTTGTTGACATATGTCGATTAGATACATTATTGTTACCCCGCATGCGTTCTATGCAAACGACTCACGGCTGGTCCCTTAAGAACCTCGTAACGGAGGTGGGGTCCTACTGTGCTTAGTTGTTTCTGATTTTGCACTCAAGGCCCCCGCACAGAGCAGGGGGCCTTTTTTGCATCATTCACAGCATCGAAGTTGGTTTGGCAGCATGTCGGTGAGATATCGCGCCGGCATGCTGCCCGACCTACGTATGGGATTGGGTATTTCATGTCTCTTCAATGGAAAAGGAGTCTTGTCATGACGACTGACGTCATCTCGATGGAAAAACTGCAGGGGTGTGTTGCCCACGTTCGACGAGTTGCCGCGGCACTTCGACGCAGTAAGGAGTTGGGTGATCGTCTTGCTTTCGATGACGTGTGCTTTCAACAAGTTGGGATCGGTGTATGCGAAACGATCTGCGGTATGAAAGCGACGGATTTTTATTGGGCACACATGTCGAACAGTGCAAGCTATGCGAAAGGAAACAGTCGACTTGCCGCATCTCTTGGCATCGCACTCAATGTTGCGGTCCAGAACTCGATGAGGAATCGTTTGCTGTATCAGTTGGTTGCGTATGCGTTTCGCGACATTCTCATCATCACCATAAAGGATTCATACAGTGTTGTTGGGTCACGCGATGTGACAATTTTGGATGCGCGTACCGATTATGCGGGACGGCATCTTCCGGCAATCGGAATTTACCACTTTTTCTCAGATCTTGAGGGCAGCACCGTGCAGAATTTTATGAAAGGAGAGAACCTTCTCGCGGATTCATTGCAGCGTCGTCAGGAGGGTAATCTGGAACGCCTCAAGGCTGAAAGCAGAGCGTGGTATAAGGGGAGGCCAAGAAATCGGCGATATCGTTCGTACGGTATCCTTTAGCCTTTTTCCATACGTCGGGCACTCGCTCGCGGTTTTCCGCAAGCGTCCGGACTTTTGTCCAATCACCCCCTAGTCGGCTTGTCCGATTACGGGGTGTTTTTATGGTGCCAATGCGAGTGGCACTGATTGCTTCTTCTCTGAATCTGCCAATCGTGCGAGTGAAACGAGGTAACGCTCTTGTCCGTCCGCATCCAACATTGTTGAACCGGCCATTTGTTTGAAGCCATTCATCACCTCATTGTTGGGTATGAAATTCGCCGCGATACGTTCCTCAACTTTTTCAATTTTCGTTCCTTCACCTTCGCCTGATCGTTGGTGGGCGTGTAATCGATAGAGAATTCGCTGCATCTCACTCACGCTCGATGTGGCGTCTCCATTCTTTTCCGAAGAAAGATGCACAGCTCCTTGCTCTCCGACGACGAGATCGTCAATTGCAGCCTTGATTGTTTGATACATAAAGACGGGGTCCTCGACGCAAAAGTTCTTCTCATTCACCGACACAATGAGTCTGCCGTCTTCTCCTTTTTCGATGTATATCTCAATGGGAGGTTCATTCTCTGTCAGTCCTTTGATCGTGAATGGTCGTCCAATGAGTGATGAACCAACCGCAAGTGTGTTCAAATCCATCAATCCGTGTTGCTGCATCTCATTTGCCGATGTCTTTTTGGTTGGAGGTTGATCGTTTGCATTCCGCAGAACGCCACCCAGATCAAAGGCAACCTTCGCAGCCAGCATGGATGCTCCCGCAAGGAAAGCCCGCCGAGCCAGGAAATCCTTCCCGTTCAGCGATGGAGAGATTTCTCTCCGTTCCATGTACCCTCAGTCTACGCTCTTTTTCCCTGACGCAAGCCCATCTTAGAGCGAGCCGACCGCCGTGATGCGGATCTTCTTTCGACCATCGCTTTCCTTGGTTTCGATGCGTTCTGTTTCCTGCATGACCGGAGCTGGAGTATCGGGAACTGTTCGTTCAACGAGCTGAGAGAGAGCTGATTCCGCTGCGTCGCGCGCTTGCTTCGGAGAGCCCGCGCGAACCATGTCCATTTCCTCGGTCAATTTGCCGCGTTCTAGTCGCACACGTCGTGCATTGGGGAAGAGCGACGCCGTTCGTTCGTCGCTCGTTGCGATGAGAACCGTCGCTCCTTTCTTGCGCATGTTTTGAAGCAGCTGTGTTGCAGTCTGTGCGCTTTCGCTCGAAAGTCCTTGGAATGGTTCGTCGAGGAGCAGAATGAGCGGTCCGTGAACGATGGCGCATGCGAACGATGTGAGTTGTTGCTCGCCTCGTGAGAGGTTTTTCGGAAGCTTGTTCGCGGCGTTCTTGAGGTCCAATCGCTTTACGAGATCCGCAGTGGATCGAAGCGCTTGCTGCCTCGGCATTCCTGCAACGAGTGCAGACGTCAGGATGTTTTGTTCCGCCGTTAATACAGGATCGAGCGGAGCATTCTCCGGCAGGATTCCCAAGCGCCTGCGGTAGAGACGCAACACTTCGCGCGGGAGTTGCGAGAGGATTGCAGTGTCGATCTTCACGATGCCGCTTTCCGGCGCGACCTCGCGCGTGAGCAATTGCAAAAACGTTGTCTTGCCGCTCGCTTCCGATCCCAGAACGCAGATGGCGTCGCCGGGGTGGATATCGAGCGATGCATCGCGCAACACCGTCGTGCCGTTCTCCGTAACCGATACGTGCTGAATGGAAATCATGTCGGTGAGAATGGTACCAGAGGGCGAGACAACCGTCAGCTGATGGGCGTTTTGCCGGGAATGCCCGTTGCGCGGGGATACGTCTTGGGTGTGCCGGCGTCTTTCTTGAAGACGAGGAGTTGGCGAGCCCCGAAATCTCCAGGCAATTCGTATGTGTGTTGCAGGATGAGACTGCATTTCAGCTCTTTCTGCGCCGCTTTGCTTCGTTCGATTTCGTCCGTTGCCTGCAGACTCTTCCAGAGGACGACGTGTCCGCCGACGCGGGCGAAGGGGATCGTGAATTCGAGGAGCGTCGAGAGTTCGGCGACGGCGCGCGCCGTGACGCAATCATAGTGGTCGCGATGATCCTTATCTCGCGCCATTTCCTCCGCTCGACCGGTGACGAGCGTCACATTTGGCAGAGAAAGAGCGGTGGCGATCCGGCGAATGGCTTCTATTTTCTTTCCCGTGCTATCCAGTCCCGTGAACTGGGCCTGAGGCATTGCGATTGCGAGCGGAAGCAGGGGAAAACCTCCTCCCGTTCCGACATCCAGCAGCGTTTTTGGTGTACCAATTGTTCCGAGAATCTCTAAAAACCCCAGCGAATCGAGAATGTTCCCAATCCAGCACTTTTCGGGCACGCGGAGCGCCGTCAGGTTCACCTTTTCATTCTCCGCGAGGACTTTGTCGCGGAGGTCGATGAGGGCCGGTTCGAGTGCCAGGGGAACTTCGATCATGATTGGTTGCAGCTTCGACCCAGCGCGTGGTAGCGTCAAGGCATGCAACATAACGCGCATCGTATCGCGGAGTTTCTCCTGGACGTTTCCGCCGTCCGACTGTCGGTTCATCAGCCATTCACGTGGACCAGCGGCATTAAATCGCCGATCTACTGCGATAACCGCCTCCTCTACAGCCACCCAAGCGCCCGCGACTTCATTGTCGATTCACTCGTGGAGCGCGTGAAGAATTTGCATATTCCCGCCGACGTCATCGCGGGCACTGCGACTGCCGCGATCGGTTGGGCCGCGCTCGTGGCGGATCGCTTGAAATTGCCGTTTGTGTATGTTCGCAGCAAACCAAAGGAACATGGAACGCAGAAGCGAATCGAAGGAGATCTGAAGCCCGGCAAGCACGTTGTGGTCATCGAAGATCTCATCTCGACCGGCGGCAGCTCGGTTTCGACGGCAGACGCTCTTCGCACCGAAGGCCAAGCGATTGTGACGGACGTCGTCTCAATCTTCAGTTACGAGCTCACCACCAGCCGCGAGCACGCGCTCGAAGCGAAGCTCATCTTCCATCCGCTCACGAACATCGCAACGCTCCTCGAAGTTGCGGTCGACCAAGATCGCCTCATCGAAGAAGAAGCGGATGAAATCATTCGCTTCACGAAGGACCCTGCGCAGTGGAAGGCAGTTTAAAAATGTCATGGTGAGCCTGTCGAACCATGGCTTCCCATTGAAGAAATCGGTTGTTTTTGCTATAATGAACAGATGTCACTTGATGTAGGGAAATTCAACGCTGAGATTGCCACAAAAGTAACTGCGGCTTATCGCCGACAGGAACAAAAGGATCCGCTAAACGGAGAGTTACTTGGTCAATCAGATGATATCGTTGAAACTATTCGAGCAGCTCTCAGAGATCGGTCTATTTTAGGATTACAGGAGCGGATGCAAATTCTGATGCGGGTCGTTACTGCCGCCCAGATCAAGTACCGTGAATTGCTCGAAAGGGGCAGAGATGAATTTAAGGAAGTGTCCAGTGGTGAAGCTGTGAGTATGTTTGGAAGAGAATTACTAAAGTCGCTCGAACCAGATATTCGTGCGCTTGGAGAAGAGTAGGACTCTCAGAACTGCTTCAAGAGTCTCGGATCGTTTTCAAAGAGGCTCCGCAAATCGGTGATGCCGTGTTTGATCATGAGAAGACGTTCGATGCCGAAGCCGAATGCGAAGCCTTGGTATTTCTTCGAATCGATGCCGCCGTGTTGCAGGACGATCGGTTGCACCATGCCGCAGCCTGCGACTTCGAGCCACCGTCCCGTTCCGTCGGCGTTTTTGTGGCGCATGTCGACTTCGAGCCCCGGTTCCACGAAGGGGAAATAGCCGGTCCTGAAGCGGAATTCCATGTCTTCACCCACCAAGGCTCGGATCGCGTCGCTCATCACTGCCTTCATGTTTGCGAGCGAAATATCGTGATCGATCATGAGGCCTTCGCACTGGTGGAACATCGGCGAGTGCGTCGCGTCGTAGTCGTTGCGATAGACCTTTCCCAAACAAATCATGCGCATCGGCGGCTTATGGGAACGCATGTAGTGAATTTGCACGGGCGACGTGTGTGTGCGAAGCACCATGCCTGGATGATCTTTCAGCCAGAACGTGTCGTGACTGTCGCGTGCGGGGTGCGTTGCAGGAATATTCAAGAAGTCGAAGTTGAATTCTTCTTTCTCCACTTCGTTTCCTTCCGCCGCTTCGAAGCCCATCGTGCCGAAGACGTCGCGCACGTGTTGCAAGAACTGCGTGATTGGGTGAATGCTTCCTCGTGTTCCAGAAGGAAGGGGGATTGTCGGATCGATGACGTCGTCTTTCAATCCTGCATCGCGGGTGGCTGAGAACCCACCTCTGCGCTCGGCAATCGCCGATTCGGCTTTCGCTTTCCAGGTGTTGAGTTCGGCGCCCTGTGCTTTCCGTTCCTCTGGCGGAAGTTGCCCCAATGCCCTCAAGGCATCCGTGAGAACGCCCTGTTTTCGGCCAAGGAGCTGGATTTCAAGCGCATCGAGCTCTGTGCCGTTTGCAGCATTTCGAATCGCCTCAAGATGTCCGTTCCAGTCGATCATAGGGGGAGTATACGCATAGGTTCGTCATGAGTGGAGGGCGACTTCGACGAGGACGAAGACCAAGATGATCAATGCCGCGATCCACCAGGTGAGGAGCGAGAGGAGGTGGAAGAGGAGCATGAGCGCGATGATGCACGCGATGAAGATTCCTTGGCGGA
>CAZBSN010000026.1:0-9294 GCA_964494435.1 uncultured Candidatus Peribacteria bacterium
CGGAAAATCGTCTGAAGGGAGTGTCATAGGTTCCGCAAGTATACGGATCCTTTGGTTAAGGGCAACTAGCCCCGGCGGCGACTTGGGGTCTGTGGCAGATTGCTCAGAGGTTTAATAAAATGGATCTAAAGCTTACTTTCCCTCACCATTTCCATTCTCCTTCCCTAGCAAATCGGGCCAGGCGAGACAGGGGAGTGACTCAGGATGATCGGCGGCAATTGCTTCCACAAGGCGTTTCATGAGCTGCACGTTCGTGATGAGCGGAATACCGCGGTCCGTTGCAAGGCGTCGAATGAAGTATCCATCTGTTCGTTCCGCCGAGCCGTCGTGCGTGGGAATGTTCACAACAAGATCGATGCGGCGGCTTTCCAAATACTCGCGGATGTTCGGACTGCGCGGCTCGGATACTTTGTAGAGCAAGACCGATGCAACGCCGCGATCTTGGAGGAATTCGTGCGTGTTGCGCGTTGCGAAGAGGGAGAAGCCGCGTGCGGTGAGTTCCTGAATGGTCGGAAGCAAATCCACTTTGTCTTCGAGGCGGCCGATTGTGAGGAGAATGTTCTTCTGTGGAAGTTTAAAGCCAACAGCGAGCATGGAGAGAAGCAACGCTTCGCCAGCTGAGCGGCCGAAACATGCGACTTCGCCGGTGCTCACCATCTCGACGCCGAGCCGCGGATCCGCGCCCTTTAAGCGCGAGAAGCTGAACTGAGCTGCTTTCACTGCAACGTGGTCCAAGTCGACTGTTTGATACTGCTTGTCAGTCGGAGCGACTCCGAGGAGAGCTTGAGCGGCGAGCGTTGCGAAGTTCACGCCCGTGACTTTGCTTGCGAAGGGGAAGCTGCGACTCGCGCGCAGGTTGCACTCGATGACTTTCAAACGGTTTTCTTTCGCGAGGATTTGGATGTTGAATGGTCCTGAAATCTTCAATCCCTTCGCGATGTCTTTCGCAATATGTTTGATTCGCCTGAACGTTTCGATCGTCACGCGTTGCGGCGGGAGGACAATCGTTGCGTCGCCGGAGTGCACGCCGGCGTTCTCGATGTGCTCCGAAATGGCGTAGAGAAGAAGTTCGCCGTTCTGAGCCACGCCGTCTAATTCGATTTCCTTCGCGCCTTGTTCGAACTTGGAGATAACGACGGGTTTGTCTTTGCTCACGAGCGCGGCTTGATCGAGGTACGACTGTAGATCATCCGCAGAGTGGACCACGGCCATTGCAGCTCCTGAGAGCACGTAGCTCGGTCGGACGATGACCGGATAGCCGACGGAATCGGCAAATGTCGCGGCTGATGAGAAATCTGCAAATTCCTTCCATGCTGGCTGATCAACTTCGAGTTTGTCGAGTAACTCGCTGAACTTATGCCGATCTTCTGCACGATCGATATCGGCTGGATCTGTGCCGAAGATGGGAATATTCGCAGCAGCAAGTTTGGGTGCGAGCGAGTTTGGCACTTGGCCGCCCATCGAGACGACGACGCCGGCCGGATTCAGGAGATCCGTAATGTCTCGCACGCGTTCTTCCGTCAGCTGCTCAAAGAAGAGCAGATCGCATTCGTCGTAGTCGGTGCTGACGGTTTCTGGATTGCTGTTGATCATGGCAACCTCATATCCCTGCCTTTGGAATTCATGGGCGGTTTGCACGCAGCACCAGTCGAATTCGACGGAGGAACCGATGGAGTACGGCCCGCCGCCAAGGACAACGGCTCTCTTCTTTTCTGTCGGAGCGCTGAGATCAACGTCGTGCTCCGAACCGTGGTACGTGAGGTAGAGGTAGTTCGTCTTCGCGGGGAATTCACCGGCGAGCGTGTCGATCTGTTTCACGAAGGGCAGAATGCCGTGACGAATGCGCGCAGCGCGAACATCTTCTCCTTTTTCACTGCGAATGGTTGCAATGGCCTCGTCCGCAAAGCCACAACGCTTGAGTGTTCGGAGGAATGCCGCGTCGAGTGGCGCGCTCTTTTCCTGGAAGAGACGCGTTGCATGTTTGCCACATGTGGCGATGCGTTCAAGGAACCATCGATCAATGCCGGTCGCAATCGCAACTTCATCCACTGTCCACTCGCCCTGAAGAGCGGTTGCAACGGCAAAGATGCGGCGAGGCGTCGGGCGTTTCACTTCTGTCGTGAGGTTTTCGACGGCGAAGGGGGAGGGATACAAACCATCTGCGCCGATGCGGAGCATACCGATGGCTTTCTGAAGCGCTTCTTCGAATGTTCTGCCCAATGCCATCACTTCGCCGACTGATTTCATTTCGCTCGTGACTTGGTCCGAGACGTGGCGGAATTTTTGCAGATCCCAACGGGGGATTTTCACCGCGACGTAGTCGAGCGACGGTTCGAAATCCGCAGACGTCACTTTCGTAATCGCGTTGCGCAATTCCGGAAGCGAGTAGCCGAGTGCGAGCTTTGCTGCGACGAATGCAAGGGGATAGCCGGTCGCTTTCGACGCCAATGCGGAGCTGCGGCTTAAGCGTGCGTTCACTTCGATCACGCGATAGTCACGAGACTTCGGGTCGAGCGCGTATTGAATGTTGCATTCGCCGACGATGCCAAAGTGTCGGATGACCTTGAGTGCAATCGAGCGGAGCATTTGATATTCCGTGTTGTCCAACGTTTGACTCGGAGCGACGACGATCGATTCACCCGTGTGAATGCCGAGTGGATCGACGTTTTCCATGTTGCAGACCGTGATGCAGTTGTCGACGCCGTCGCGCACGACTTCGTACTCGATCTCCTTCCATCCGGTGAGATCTTCTTCGACGAGCACGGTTGATGATTCAATGAACGCCGTCGGGAGCATCTCTTTCAACTCTTCTTCCGATCCCGCACGACCGCTTCCTTTGCCGCCGAGCGCGAACGATCCGCGAATAATGACGGGGTAGCCTATTTCTTGCGCCGCTTTCATTCCTTCATCGACGCTAGCGCACGCAAATGATCGAGGTACGGAAATATCAATGCCTTTGAGCTCCGCGTTGAATGCCGCCCGGTCTTCGGTTTTACGAACGCTCTCCACGGGAGTGCCGAGGACGCGCACGTTGTGCTTCGCAAGAATTCCCGTTTCTTCCAATTTCATGCCGCAGTTGAGCGCCGTCTGTCCGCCGAAGCTGATCGAGATTGCGTCAGGCTTTTCCTCTTCGATGATGCGCTCGACGAAATGTGGAGTCACCGGAAGGAAATACACGCGATCGGCAAGACCCCAGCTGGTCTGGTTCGTCGCGATATTCGGGTTAATGAGGACGACGCGGATCCCTTCTTCCTTCAATGCCTTGATCGCTTGGCTGCCAGAGTAGTCAAATTCACCCGCTTCACCGATCTTCAATGCACCTGATCCGAGCAACAACACTGTGCGAACACCGGAAACAGGCTTCCCCACGCCGTCTGTGGCGTCCCTGGAGCGGGGGGATTCATGCGCCGTCATGTCCGCAGGAGAGTACCCACGGATTGGCACCATGGCAATGCGAGTATGTGTGCTTTCTCTGGAAGCTTTTTCCCGATTCAACTACGATGACGTCCGTGCGATTGCTGTCCGCGATCATCGTCTCAATCTTCGTTCTTTCCCCTGTCGCGAATGCGGCTTCGGGGACTGTTTTGCCAGATCTCTCACCCGTAGACGATATTCTCGATGCGATCGAAGACGAAGAAACGGAACAAGAGGAGAGCACTACATTTCAGACGTCCCCAGAACTTTTCCCTGCAGTAGAGGATGAAGATCAAGGAGGATTGGAAGAGAGGCGAGACGAGCGCACCGCCGGCTTCCTCGTTATTCGCGTGGGGTCACGTGAAGTCACTCTGCGTGACGTTCCGCTTGCCGAATGGTTCGCGCCCTACGTCCGGGCCATTGCCGAGCTGCAACTCGTCTCCGGCTATCGCGACGCCAATGGAGAACCTACGGGACTCTTTGGCCCGGCGGACTCTGTGACGCTGGAACAAGTTGCGAAGGTCGTGTCGTACGGCGCAGGGCTCGATATTGCTTCCTGCCCGCTTCCACCAAAAAATCTCACCGCGTCTGGAACATGGTCCGGCCAATTCGTGAGCTGCGCGGAAAAGAAGGAGTGGGTCATTTTCGCCGATGCCAGCGTCGACGTGCACCGTCCCGCGACTCGCAGCGAAGTAGTTGTGACAGTTCTTCAGGCATTTGATCGGACGATCGACGGTGAACTGATCGCAGCGCCCTTCAAGGACGTCGAACTCACAAGCCCCTATGCTCCAACAATCGCTCAAGCGAAGAAGGACGGCATTGTTTCCGGTTACACGGATGCACAGGGGGTTCCGACGGGAGAGTTTGGACCGGATAAACCCGTCACGCGCGCGGAGTTTTCGAAAATCGTGAGCGTCGCGTTGCAGATCTACAAATAGAGATTCCACGATTCTTGGGATCTGGGTTTCAGGAATCTCGGAATCCCGTCGTCACGGCATTCTGTGTTTCAAGTGCCGTTCCAATTCGGCGTCGTTCGGATGTGTACCAATGAATTCGAGCAGCAACGTTCCCATGATGACGAATGCACCTCCCACGAAGTGATACCAGTAGACCTGTTCGCCGAGCATCGCGTATGCAACCGTCGTCGTGAGAATGACGTCGAGCGAACAGACGAGCGAGATCGTGCTCACAGGCAGGCGATCCAAGGCTTCGTAATACGCGACGCTGTTGACGAAGCGCGAAACAAAACCAAAGGCAAGAAGGATGGGAAGAAGCGTGCCAGGCAGAGACAGTACTTCTGCAATGAATGGATGCTGTATGAATGGCGAAATAAAGAAGAATGCTGAGACGGCGATGACAGATCGTGAGGCAAGAGCGATGTGAGGTTCGATGTGGCGAAGGTGTTTACGATACAGACAAGTTCCGCATGCGAATGTGAGCGTCGAGAGCACGATGATCGCGTCACCGAGTTGGATGCTCAGACTTTGCGAAAATCCTTGGAGCGAAATGAGGATGAGACCGGCAAAAATCGTACAGAGCGCCATGATGTGCGTGCGTGTGATGCGCTCGCCGAGGAACCATGCTGCAAGCGGCAACATGAACATGAGCTCCGTCTTTCCGAAGAAGCTCGCGTTGACGACGCTCGTGAGTGAAAGGCCCGTGAACCAGAGCATGGGACCAACGATGCCGTTCAAACTTCCGATGCACAGAAGCCACATGATGTCCGTACGCCTTAAGCGCAAGCAGGTCTTCAGGACGGGGAGCGCGCCAAAGGAGAGGAAGACGAATGCCAAGACCAAACATTCGCTCACGAAAATGAGTGAGAGAGGAGAGAGGAGCGGCGAAAGGCTCTTTGCGAAGGGACTGTAGGTCGCTGCTGCCAACGTACTCGTCGCAAGAGCAAGCCATCCGATTGCACTGGAGCTCATCGGGTGTCTATGCCATTGCAAGAGCCGAAGGTGTGAGAGAGGTTGAAACAAATCTGATTAGTATAGCATTTTTAGACCTTTATCGCCAGTGGCTGCCATTTCTCCCAATCTGCACCATGGCTTATGCACATGAGTTGCATCTGAGAAAAATCGGGTTACACTCGAAACGTTTCTTTTCCTCACAATTATGTCTCTGCCAATTCTCTATACAGGACTCAGTGTTGGAATCGTCAGTCTTGTGTCACTCGTCGGTGTCTTCGTGCTGACGCTTCGTGAAGCCTACGTCGGTCGCCTCATGCTTTTTCTCGTGAGCTTTTCGACCGGTGCAATTCTCGGAACGGTGTTCTTTCATCTTCTCCCGGAAGTGATGGAGCACTCGGGCGATCCGCTCGTTGGATCAATCCTTATTTTAGTCGGCATGATGCTCGCCTTCTGCATTGAAAAATTTATTCATTGGCATCACTGCCATTACACCGATCACGATGAAGAGGTCGGTCAACACACGCATCCGGTCGGTGCGCTCATTCTCATTGGTGATGGGATTCACAACATCATTGACGGCATGCTTATCGCGAGTGCATTTCTTGTCAGCGTTCCCGTCGGTGTCGCAACCACGATCGCCGTCGTGCTCCACGAAATTCCGCAAGAACTGAGCGATATCTCACTTCTGCTCCACAGTGGTTACTCGCGTCGTTCTGCAATTCTCTGGAATACGATCTCCGCACTCATGGCCATCGTAGGAGCAGGCGTCGCGCTCTTTTTTCAATCGCACGTGAGCGGCATTGAGTTCATCTTGCTTCCAATTGCTGCGGGGAACTTCCTCTATATCGCAACGACGGACCTCATTCCAGAACTGCACAAGGAAACACGCATTGAGCGGACTGCTTTGCAGATCGTTCTCCTTCTTGCTGGTATCGGTCTGATGGCGTTCCTCGTCTTTAACTTCGGGCACGAACAAGCTGAAGAAGCCTTCCACGAAGCACAGGAACAGACGGTGCAGTGATTAGTGTTGATGTCCGTGTCCGTTATCGTGCTCGTGTCCGGTAATGAATCGGCACGCGAACCACGTGGAAATCGGCACGGCAAGAACGAGTGCCGCGCTGCCGACGAGCGTACGCACAATTTCTTCAGCGATGGATTCATTATTGAGGATGACCCACCACGGACTGTTTGCTTCACTCCAGAAGAGGAGGAGCAACGGCAATGACGCACCGGCGTATGCGAGCGCGAGTGTATTGATGAGCGAGGCGATGTGCTCACGTCCGACAGAGAGTCCTGCTGCATACAGTTGCGTTTGCGTCAGACGTCGATTTGCTTGTTTCAATTGATAAATGACCGCTGTCTGCGCCGTCGTGATGTCGTCGAGGACGCCGAGGGCTCCAATCACGATGCCGCCGAGGAGAAGTCCGCGCAGATTCACTGCTTGCAGCGGTCCAAGTTGCAAGAACATCGATTCTTCCCCACCCATCCCAAAGAGTTTTGCCATCTGCACGGCGGCAATGGAGAAGAGGAGAGCCAGTGCGAGAGTCGTCAGCGTACTGAGGAGCGCGATGGTCGTGCGTCGATGAAACCCATGAGCGAGATAGAGTGACGTGCATGCAATCACGATGCATCCAACGAAACTCACGAGGAGGGGATTGTGGCCATTCCCGATTGCAGGAACCACGAACAAGGTGAGAACGAGAATGCTCAGTGCAAGACCGGAGAGAGACCGGAGTCCCATCCACCCGCCGAAGATCATCGCGAGCGCCGCGAAGATGCTCGCGATCAAGACGAGAGAGGGGAGTCGGTACGGTTCTCGAATGAGGAGTCGTTCCGTGCCGTCCACTTGAACGATGCGTTCCAAGACGACACGATCTCCCACCGCCAATCGCATGTCCGCCCTCTCTCCGAGGATTGCGTTCTCCGTAATTACGTCTTCTCCCGCTAGTGGTCCGCTCTCAACGGAGAGCTGCACTGTTTGAACCGTACGCGAAAAGCCTGCGGCGTCATCCTGCTCTTCCGAGAGAATGACTTGAACCGTGGCTGTCGCATATGAATCTGTGTCATCCGCATGAGTCAGCGCCGGGAGCACCAGGAGAAGCGTGAGCAATCCGATGCGATAGAACGGCGCGACCATGCAGAAATGATACCCTCTTAAGCAGCCAACGACACATTCTCGGCGCGAGCACCCTTTGGGCCCTGGCCTTCCGTGAACGTTACGGCTTGACCCTCCTTGAGCGAGTCATACTGCACGCCTTCCGACAACGTCGAAGCGTGGAAGAACAAATCGCCTTTGTCGGTAGCGATGAAACCGAAGCCCTTCTCTGGGACCAACTTTTTAATAGTGCCTTCCGGCATAGAAATGGGGAGAAAAAAATGAAGTCGGTGCGGATTTCGTAGAGAAATCCAAAACCGTACTGCGATTATAGGCTTTATTCACTTTTATGCAAAGAAATAGCCGAAATAAGCGTAAAATTTATTAACACGAGAGTAGTGTCATAGGCTGGTCACGGCGTAGTTCTGTCCGAGGACAGAACGCAGCCGGATGGTGCCGCCGGCTGGAATCGAACCAGCAAGCCCGTGAGGGCAGGGATTTTAAGTCCCCTGCGTATACCTTTCCGCCACGGCGGCATTATGGTGGGTCAAACGTGAGCGATCATACAAAAGAACGAACTAAGTGTACTGCACTCGATCCTCGTGGACGAGTTGCAGTTGTTAGATGGGTAACGCTTCGATGTTGATCTCCGGGCGCTCGACTTTCTGGTGTTCGCCGACTTCAAGCGCTTCTCCGGTAATTGGATCAACTTCCTGCGCCACCAAGATGAGACGGCGAAGCGTTGTTCCAACAGGGGTACATGTCATGAGCGTCGCGATGCGCTTTTGAACTGGCTGATCGAGCACGGTCACGTCACTTGGCGTGATCTCTTTCTTCGTTTCGATTGTGTAACGGTGTTTGTCACCGCCGGAGTAGATCCAGAATTCATCGCCAACGTTCAGTTCACCGAGACGCGCAAAGATGGACTTGTAATCTCCTACCGCCCACGGGAAGTACGAGCTGTGTCCGGTGATGAAGACGTTTCCCGCTTGTCCCGGAGATGCCGTGCCGGGGTAATGCACGACGCCGCTTTCGAGCGCGTGCTGAATGTCCGTTTCAAGTTGCTTCCAATCTTCGCTCAGGAGCGAATCGGTTGCAGGACCGATCACGGGAGCTTGCAGACGGAGTGATGGGATGATGAGGAGATCTTGTGGAGGGCCAACGGGGGGGAGCAATCGCGCGAGCCCGCTGTCATTCCCACCGGCAGTCGGCAAACTTGGAACTTGGCGCAGCTTTTCTGCGAGAGACTTTTCTGCGGCTTGTGCCGTGTCCAAATTCAAGAATGCGATGAGCGGTTCGATCTTTGCGGCGGCAATGGTCGAGAAGCTCTGGTAGTTCATCGCCGAGAACAGCATTACGAAAATTGCGGCAAACGTTCCACCGAAGCGGCCAATGTCGAGGAGGAAAAGAACGCCACGGCTGTACTGTTTCGGAGCTCTGCGCCCCGGAACGATCACGGGTTGCGTGAGCATTGCTCCGAGTGATCTTAGTGAGAGTTTCAACTCTTCCCAGACGTCACGTGTCGTTGCGCGACCATTGCGCATGCTCACAGCGATTTGTCTCTCACCTTCGGCGACAGCATCACGAGCAACGCTCAAGACTTCACGTTCCGCTTCTTCGAGTGCAGACGCACACGATTCACGGACTACATTCAGCTGTGTTGCAATGCGCTTCACAGGAATCGTCCGATCGACGGCGGGGATTTCAGAAATATCTTCAATGGGATCCTCCGGCAGTCCCCACACAATTCCATCAACGGATGGGTTCGATGCAAAATCGATCGACGGACTCTCCACGTCGTCAAAATGCAGCGCTTCTGAAACAGCCGGCTTCGACGTCACAGAGAGGATAATGTTCCCCTGTTCGTCGTACCGG
>CAZBSN010000027.1:0-3468 GCA_964494435.1 uncultured Candidatus Peribacteria bacterium
CCGACACTGGAGAGAATAATCTTCCTCGGCAAGCGGCGAATGTGCGGCCAAAATTCGATGACGAGAATGACTGCTGCTGCGATCCAGGCGGCGCGTGAGAAGGTCAGAAGGAGAGCTAAGAGGATGAGCGGCGTCATCCAACGACGAGCTTCTGCGCGAGAGGCCAGGACGAACGGAATAGCTAACGCAAGCCAAATACCAAACTGATTTGGACCGCTGAATGTCCCCTGCAATCTGCGCACTGCAGATCCGCCGATGTGCTGGAACGCCGCAATGGGCCGACCGGGAACGTAGAGTGAATGAAGATCGCTGTAACCGAGGAAGGCAAAGAAACTATCGGGGAGAATGAGCGTAAAGAGCGCATACAGTGCGATGCCTGCGGCGACAATCGCGAGACCGCGGCGAATCATGGTCATGAACCACGGACTCCACAAAACTCTGCGAAGAATGATGAACGCTCCAAGCGGGATGAGGTCATACCGAATACCGTAAATCATGCTCGATACAGACGTGCCACTCAGGAGAGAAGCAAGGATGAGAGCAGCGGCAATAATGACAATGCAGAGATCAAGCGCATCCCACTTCAATGCTTGTTTCCATCGCTTTGTCTGTACGATTTCAGCGATTCCAATGCCGAGGATGGCGACGAGGATGGCTTCCTTCCACAACGACAACACAGAGAGCGGGGCCTGGTTTGGTCCTGCAAACACACGCGTCACCACTGTCACCGCAAAAGCGTGTAACGGAAGAAGCGTGAGAAGAATGAGCGTCAGTGATTCACGCAGGCGCTGCATATCAGAGTGTCAAACGCGCTTCATCGGAACGGAAGATCTCTCCGTTTTTGAGAACTTTCTCGACGGCGTCGACGCTCTTCTTGCTGACGTCTTTTCCGTAGATCGGCTTCACCTTCTTCAATGTTTCGCTGTTCCACGCGTGCTCAACAAGCCCTGCAATGAGCGATCCGTCGACCGGAGGAGCAATGAGATTTCCCCCAGCCATCGCCGATTCGCTGCGGTCGGAACCAAAGCGAAGGGTCACGCACGGAATACGCATCGCGTTCATTTCTTCCTGCATCGATCCGCTGTCCGTCGCACAGACTGCCGCTTTGCTCATCGCCGCCATGACGTCTTTGTATTCGCTCCACACGGGCGTGTAGACGAAGTGCGGATACTTTTTCTGCCACTCCTTCATCTGCTCCTGGAGCTTCAAGCGTTCGATCGCTGATTCTGTCTGGAACATCGAAATGAGGAGAACCGTTCTCCCCTGTTCGAGGAGCATCTTCATCGCTTCGAGAATCGCCAAGAAGCGACGATCGGAACCGCAGTTCTCCCGACGATGAATGCAGAAACGAACGAAGTCGCCTTTCTCCAATAGAGGATAGCGCTCAAAGACCTTCGACTTATCAATCTCCTTCATGCTCTCCTCGATCGCATCGACGACGGAGTTGCCGGTGACGACGATTCGATCGTCCGGAAATCCTTCGCTCTGCAAAAACTCAACATCGAGTGCATGTGGAGCAAAGTGCAGACCGGATCCCGCTTCGCTGCAGCGCGTGTTGAATTGTTCGGGATACGGCTCCAAGCTTCCGCGCTTCCAGTTACTGCGCTTCATGAGGAACTCGCGCCACGCGTCAGGATCGCCCATGATGTTCTTCAAGGAGAACTTGTCGTAATCCGGCGTGAGTGTGCGGATGCCTGCTTCAACGTGCACTGATGCAAAACCAAGCGCAAAGCCCGCATTGCTGCCCGCCATTGCGGTTGTCGTATCGCCGTGAACGTAGGGAATCACAATCTTTCCCCGCTCCTTCAACTCCTTCAGTACCCATCCGAGCCGCCCGATGAGTTGGCTGATGATTTCGAAGCTTTCACCACGAACATTCAGATTGAAATCAGGATCGACACCGAACTCTGCGAGCATGCCGCCGCTCAAGTTCTCGTTGTAGTGCTGGCCGGTGTGTCCGAGGAGGACTGGATGACCACGCTTCTTCAGCTCCTTGTAGAGCGGAATCTGCTTGATGATGTCGGGCTTCGTCGCGATGAGCA
Source organism: uncultured Candidatus Peribacteria bacterium (assembly GCA_964494435.1). Lineage (GTDB taxonomy): Bacteria > Patescibacteriota > Gracilibacteria > Peribacterales > Peribacteraceae > DALYDP01. The sequence continues at coordinate 2,043 of CAZBSN010000027.1, forward strand.
CCAAGTGCACGTGCTTTCCCGGCATCGATGCAACTTCATCGAAGAACTTTGCCGAACGGAATGTCACTTCCTTCATAGAGAGAGCGTAGCGGATGGCAGCGCTTCACAGAACGGCATTTCGCTCAGGCGTTGGTGCTCTGGAGGACGTAGCCTTTGATCGTATCGACTACGTTCTCCAACTGATCGTTCACAACAAGGTGGTCGAAGAGCTCTTTTCGCTTCTCAAAGAACTGCAGGTCGCTCTTGGCATTCTTGATGCGTGCGGCAATCTGCTCTTCGGTGTCGCGCCCGCGGGAGCGCATGCGGTGCAGGAGTTGCGAGAGCATCGCGCGCTTCGTGGCTCCAGGTGGCAGCAAACCGCATGAGAGGATCGCTCGGCGGCCGTACGTCTTGGCCAAGTCGAGGAGGAGCTTTTGCTCCGTGATGACAAGCGGAATCTTCCCGTGTGAACGAATCGCGGCGATGTCTTCTTTGAGGTAGCCGTACCACCGCTCTTCCGCCACGGATGGGATGCGGACTTCGGCTGCGAGAGCGCCTTCCTGTCGAAGCTTCTGGAATTCAGGGAGTGAGACGTACCGGTATTCGCCGTCATCGCCCTTCTTCGCCGTGCGCGTCGTGAGGATTGGCACCGATTCGACGCTCTCCATGAGCAATGCGAGCTTGCGGCCTATGGTTGATTTACCAACGCCTGATGGACCGGTTAGAGCGAGGATGTAGCCCGCAAACTCTTCTTCGCCCACAACCGGCACGGGACGGCGTGCGAGTATTTCGAATGCAATGTCATAGATGCGCAGTCCTTGTTCCGTCGTTCGCGTGAGTTTCATGCGCGGCTTCACACGATCACCGATTGAAGGGGCCTGGCCTGCAACAGGAATAAGTTGTCCCATCACGTGCCGTCCGTCATCGAGCGCCACGAGACCGATTGTGCGCGGAGACTGTGCGAAACCTTTTGGCGGATGATGCACCGTCGTCCAGGAGAGGAGCATACCTTCTTGGAGAAGATCACGGCGCTTTGCTTGCGCACGAGCGACGATGGGAGGAGTACTCATAGGGTGTGTTCGAGGATGTGGATGGCCGCACTTGCTGCAGCTCCGCCGAAGTTATGTGCGAGACCGTAGCGCTGCTTTCCCTCACGAAGAGATTTTGCCACGTCGATGATCTGCTTAATACCCGTCGCAGCAACCGGATGGCCGCAGGCCTTGAGTCCGCCGCTCGCGTTGAGCGTAAACGGCAGGTTGTCGTTCTCGTAGAAACGGACGCCTTCTCCGGGATTGGCAAAGCCAAGATCTTCCATGTTGATGATGGCCGCGATCGAGAAGCAGTCGTGCGTCTCGATGGCACGGAGATTATCGCGAATGATCGCCGCTTCTTCCAAAGCTTTCGCCATCGCTTCTTTCGTCGCGGCAAAGGACGTGAGCGATGTGCG
>CAZBSN010000027.1:3568-9163 GCA_964494435.1 uncultured Candidatus Peribacteria bacterium
TCTTTGATCCCCGCACTCCACCATTCGCCAAAGCGAGTTTGTCCGCAGCCGGTGAGGAAAATCGGTTGTTTCATGCGTGGGCGTTCGCGGCTCTAGAACGGTATTCCGCGTACGAGAGGTGGCGAGTGTCGCGCTCATCGGCCGGGAGTGCAACTCCATCCTTGAGCATCGTGAAGAGGAAGGCATCACAGCCGGCACCAGACCCATACGAGACGAGTAGAATGCGCTGATTGTTCTTCGCGTGCGGGAGCGTGTGTGCCAATCCGAGCGGCGAACACGCACTGTACGTGTTGCCGATCGTCGGGACGATGAATCCATGTTGCAATTGCTCCTTCGTGATACCAAATTCCTTCGCGATCCTCGACGGGAACTTCGCATTCGGCATGTGTAGGACGACGTGGTCGATGTCTTTCACAGTGACCCCTCCCACTTCGAGCATGCCCTGCAGCGCTGTACGAACATGGTGGAAGTATCCTGGCTCACCTGTGAAACGTCCCGCGTGTTCAGGGTACGCCGCTCCCGATGCACGCCAGAAGTCCGGCGTGTCGGTTGTGAAGGAAAGCGTGTGATCGATGCGGCAGATTGCTCGACGGTCGTCTGCTCGGCCAAGGACGAACGCTGCGGCGCCAGCGGCAGCCGTGTACTCCAATGCATCACCAGGGCGCGCTTGGGCGGTGTCGGATCCAACGGCGAGTCCGTAGGAAATAGACCCACTCTTCACGAATGCGTCGATGATCTGGATGGCAGCCGTTCCGGCCTTACACGCAAACTCCAAATCGGCGCAGTGACTGAAGGGATCAAGTTCAAGTGCTGAGACGAGCATGCCGCTCGTCGGTTTCACGGCGTAAGGATGGCTTTCGGATCCGACAAAGGCGGCTGAAATCTCGGTTGAATGCACGCCGGCCATCGCGATGGCATGACGAGACGCTTCGAATGCGAGCGTGAACGTGTCTTCCCCCTCCGCAGGGACGGTCTTCTCCACGACGCCGATTCCTTCCTGCACTGATCGCACATTTTTGCCCCACGACTGGGCTATTTCTGCGGTCGTGATGCGATCGACTGGAAGGTACACTCCATAGCCAAGAATTGCCGATTGAGGCATCGGCGGCACTCTAGCAGAAACAGGTCTCCGTCACGAGGTTTTGCGAGCGAGTTTTTTGTGAGCTGACGCGAGAGAATGGCTCGCTTGGGCAGCTAAAAGGGAGACTTCTCCAGCAAGAACTGCAGCGGCAACACTCTCGGCCAATTGTATAGACGGATGAAGCCCAGCCCCGCCCCCCAGAAGGAGCGAGAGACATGCAGCTTGAGCTGGGAGAGATGTTCCTCCGCCACGTACTCCAACGAGCACGGCAGGGAGACGAACAGACACGCGCAGTCCTGATCCATCTGCCTCGACCGTCGTCGTCGCGAGCGATCCTTCGACGACATGCGCCGCATCTTGCCCAGTCGCGAGGTAGAGCGCGGCGATAATGTTCGCTGCGTGGAGATTTTTTCCGAGTGCGCCTGCGACTGTGGAACCAAGATCGAGCTTCGCGTGCGCAACCTGGAGCATCAATTGAGGATCGGACTTGAGGATATCGCGGATGACGGACTCTCGGAGCGTGACGGATGCCTCGGCGATGAATCCTCTCCCCTTCTCAGCAGTTCGTTTGCTCGGCTTCTTGTCGCTATCGACGTTTGCTGCGACCGTGACGAACGTGGTCCCTGGAATGTGCTCAACCGCCCACTTTCCGACGGCATCTGAAGCAATCGTCACCATGTTCATCCCCATCGCTTCGTCGGTATCTGCAGCGATTGTGAGGAAGACGTAATCCTCAAGGACGTTGATATCGTGCGAGAGGATTTTGAGATGACCACTCGTGGCTTCGGCGACCGTCGTCCACTCGGCCGCACTCTCTTTGAGTTTCTTTGAGAGTTCGTCGGGTGTGTCGGAGCGAAGCGCAATTGAGCGTGTGATACCAACACGGTTGGAGGACGTATGCGCTCCACCTGCTTCACCGATCGCTCTGCATCCACGATTCACACTCGCAACGAGAGCCGCTTCGGTCGTGGCGAGTGGGAGATGGATGGAGAGTGCATCACCAGAACTGAAGTGCACCGAGAGCGGACCGGCGTATCCGACAGGAAGAGGGATCGCACCGATCATCTGCTCGCAGTTCTGTTCGTCGGCGGAACCGATTGGTTGCGAGGTCGAGAGCACGCTCAGATCGACACCGAGTTCCGCTTCGACTCTCTTGCGACGTTCATCACATCGTTCGCGCGGAGAAAGTCCCTCTGGCAATGTTCGCAGATCCATGGGTACAGAGGATATCACAGAAGCTCAGCGCCTTTTCCGATAGAAGCCTCAAACACCGTGCACCCTTCCTGCTCGTGCGCAAAAGCAGCGATCTGTTCTCGCGCAGCGTCGGTACAGATAAGGTGCACCGTGGGGCCGGCGTCCATCGTATAGAACACGTCGAGCCCCTCGCGATTGCGCTGCTCTTCAACCGCGCGGCAGATGCGATGGGTGTCGTCGGTGAGATAGTGGAGCGGTGGAGTGCTCGTCTCCATCACGTGATGCATGTCGAGGGCGTCTTCTTCACAGACCTGTCTGAGAGTTGCGAAGTCGCGATCACGAATCGCTTGGATGCATTTCTTTTGTCGGTCACCAATCGCAGCGAGGCGTGCCGCGTAATGCGGACTCGTGTGTGCAAGTGCATGGCCTTCGGTCGAACCAACAGCTTTCTCACCGTGGCTCGGAATAATAACGATGTCATGTAACCGCCAGTAATCAGGACCCGCGATTTGCTCTGCATCGCTCGCATCAATCGTATCCCCTCTGCCAGCGCGTAATGCCACGTATCCGCCCTGAATGCTCCGCGCAGCAGAACCGGATCCCAGTCTCGCGATGACGCTCGTTTGTTCAGGACTGAGAACGTGCCTGGAGGCGATGAGTCCTGCATACGCTCGCGCAAGACACCCAAACACCGCAGCAGATGATGCGAGTCCGATGCTCCGTGGGATTGCAGAGCGGATTTCAATCGTGCATGCAGCGGGAAAAGCTCCGTCGAGTCCAAGTGTGTGTAGATAGTCGCGCGTGAGCGCTGCATGTTTCTCGAAACGAGCGACATCTTTCTCAGAAAGAACTGACTCAGTGCCATCTGCGTCATACGAACGCACAGAGAACGTATCGGCAGGCTCGACTGTTATCTCCACACTCGGCCGATCGAGCGTCATGGAAAGCGAATCTGCAGCAGGGAGCCGAAGCTCATTGTTGCGATTGCCCCAGTACTTAATGAAGGCAATGTTCGGGCACGCTGTTGCGGTACTGCGCATCATGCAGGGGGAAGTTGGAGGATGCGATAGTGCCGTGATGAGATGATCGAATCAACATTTTGAGACGATAATCCAACAACAAGAACCATTCCCCCACCGCCAGTCTTCGCTCCTGCACCGAGGACCTTTGCAGCACCTCCTTTCTCTTCGATCTCCGCGATGCAGTCTTGAACGGCTTTCGGCACAACACCCAATCCAACTTGCGCACGGTGATGATCGCGCACGATCGCAATGAATGGATCTCCTGCCAAGAGACGCTGCGAACACCACGCGATGGTCTGAAGGTGTGCATCAATCTCTGTTTGTCGTTCCTTCACCCACGTAATGAGCTCGGATGTTCCTTCATTCGGTGAGCCGGTATCGATGAGCATCGCATCCTTTGGCAGTACAATATCAACATCCTGCGTCGGCGACCCCTTCGCGAAGAGGATCGGTTTTTCGTGCCAAATAACCGCAAAGTCGAGACCGCTGTTGCCGGGATTCACAACATCTTCGATTGCTCGCGCCTCCTTTTCACAATTGGGTCCGAGGATCGTCCTGCAGAGTGCAATGACAAGCGCGGTCGATGATCCCATACCTTTTCCGAGCGGGATCTCATTGTGTATGTGGATCTCACCTCGAACAGGACCGTAATATTTTTCACACAGCTCAACAATGTTCTGTACATACTCTGCACCACGTGACGATGCGGATTCGAACGCGATATGGAGAGGACTGTTATCGTCGTCCCACGCAACATCCGTTTGAAGGCCGACTGGGATCGCGACGCCGGGCAATCCAAACACCACGGCATGCTCGCCTGAGAGGATGATCTTGCCGCAGGCAGAACCTGATTTCATGCGACCATCATATACCCCACAATCACCCGCCAAACCGCCGTTGTCGCCGCTCGTATTCACCAAGCGCAGCATCGATATCCTTTGTCGTAAGCTCCGGGAAATGCTTCTCGACGAACACCCATTCGGCATAGGCCGACTGCCAGAGGAAGAAGTTGCTCGTCCGCTGTTCGCCGGACGTTCGGAGAATCACATCAAGGTCAGGCAATTCGGGATGATCGACATGAGAACGAATTGCTTCATCTGTGACAGGATCACCCTTCGGAATGCGACCGATGGCACGCACCACTTCATCTTTTCCACCGTAATCGAGCGCGATATGGAATGTGAATTTTTTATAGTCCTTCGTTTCCTCCACGATATCCGTGATGAGCGCAGCGAGCGACGCGGGAATGCGATCGAGCCGACCACTGTGCACAAGCCTTGTTTCACGCTCACGAAAGTTTTCGCGCTCACTCTGAAGAAAAGATTCGTAGATGCGCATGAGCTCCGTGATTTCTTTCTCATCACGCTTCCAGTTCTCGGTGGAGAAGCACCACAGCGAAAGAACGCTCACGCGTCCGTCATCTGCAATCCAATTGAGCACCGACCGAAAGTTCTCAATCGCTCGCTCATGTCCGTTCCATGGAAGGAGACCCTTCGTTCTCGCCCACCGGCGATTACCGTCGGGAATAATGGCCATGTGGAGCGATTTTTCCATGAGTATGCTTACTGCTGAATGATCTGCTCACCGGTGTTTTGATCGACGCGGACAACGATTCCAGGAACCGTCAAAATCGTTTTCTCCACGACCTTCTTTCCCTCGAAGCGGTATACGTACGGCGTCGTCAGCAACACTTCGAGCGAGGCCATCGCGTCCTCGTCGAGGTTGTCGAGATACCGGAACATTGGACGGAAGCCGTTGCCATGCCCAGCGATGAGAACTGTCTTACCGCTTTCCACGAGAGGAAGAATGTACTGCTTGAAGACGGGCAGGACCCGCTTCTCGCAATCCGCAATGCTTTCACCATTTGGAGGCTGCGTCGAGTAACTCCGCCGCCAAAGGCGCACCTGCTCCTCTCCGTGTTTCTTGATCACGTCGCTGCGCTTGAGACCCTGAAGATCGCCGTAGTATCTTTCGTTGAGTCCGCTGTCCTTCTCAACGGGAATGTTCTGCTGCCCAATGCCTTCAAGGAGGATATCGAGTGTCTCCGTCGCCCGACGGAGTCTGGACGTCCATGCGACGTCGAACACGAAATCCTTCAGTACGGGGGCAACACGCCTCGTATCGTCACGCCCTCGGTCAGCCAGCGTCGGTATATCATTCCAACCGGCAAAACGGTTCTCTAAATTCCACTGTGAGAGGCCGTGGCGGACAAGGACGAGGGTTCCCATACCGGCGAAGCCTAGCGTGGAAAGGATGGCGCGCCAACGCCATTTCTGCTACAATATCTTGATATGCGCG
>CAZBSN010000028.1:0-7022 GCA_964494435.1 uncultured Candidatus Peribacteria bacterium
TACAAATAGCGCTCTGCGGCGTTGCGCAGGGCGAGCCTGGAGCTTACAGAAAAAAGAGAGGTGTGTCTAGGGTAAGCTTGTGAACGAATGGTCTTGTGGAAGTTGTAACAATCGGTGCATTCTATAGGTATGTTAAGGAATCGAACTCTTTTTTTTGGAGACAATCTTCACGTTTTACGTGAGAAATTTGGAGCGAGTGGCCTTCAAGAAGAAGGATTTTTTGATCTGATTTATCTAGATCCGCCCTTCAATTCAGACAAAAGTTATAATGTGTTATTTAAAGAAGGCATAGAAGATAGCCCAGCTCAACTACATGCATTTGAGGACACATGGCACTGGACACCAGAAACACAGGAGCTGTTCGACGATATTGTTCAAAGCCCCAAATATCCTCAGAAAGTAAGTGAGCTTATGCAAGGTTTAGAAAAACTCATTGGTCACAATGACATGATGGCCTATTTAATAATGATGACTGTTAGACTCATTGAATTGCATCATGTTTTGAAAAGTACGGGGAGTCTTTTTCTTCATTGTGATCCTACTGCAAGTCATTATTTAAAAATTGTGCTCGATACAATTTTTGGTTGGAATAATTTTGTGAATGAAATTATTTGGTGTTATGAAACAGGGGGGAGAGCAACAAATTTCTTTCCTCAAAAGCATGATGTTATTTTTTGGTACTCAAAAACAAAAAAATACTTTTTCAATTATGATGAAGTTTCCATTCCTAGAGATTTTTCTACGATGCATGAAACTGTCCAATATGACGAAAAAGGGAAGGCTTTTCAGCGCAATATAAAAAATGGCAAAGAATACAGATATTATCTTGATAAAGGAGTCCTACCTAACGATTGGTGGACAGATATACAAGCGCTAAACCCAGCAGCCAAGGAGCGATTAGGCTATCCAACTCAAAAGCCGATTGCGTTGCTTGAGCGAATAATAAAAGCTGTTACGAAAGAAGGGGATTGGGTCTTAGATCCGTTTGGAGGCTGCGGAACTACTGCTGTAGCTGCAGAAAAGTTAAAGAGAAACTGGATGATCATTGATGTCACTACACTTGCCATTAATTTGGTTCGGAGACGGATAGAAGAAATGTATCCTGAGGTAAAGTCGGAAATGATAGTGGATGGTTATCCTGCCGATGAAACTGGTGCTAAAGAACTTTTCAAGAATAACCCCTTCGATTTCGAATATTGGTGTTGCGATCTTATTAATGCCCGCCCTGCTGGCGATAAAACAAAGGCCAAGATGAAAGGGGCAGATCGTGGTATTGATGGCATTATTACATTCCCCGATAAGGCTAAAGCGGTGACAGGCGTGGAATACCGAAAGCTTCTTGTACAGGTGAAGGGTGGTCATGTTGGAGCGGCACAAGTTCGTGATCTTGTTGGAACAGTGCAAAGAGAAAAGGCTGCTGGTGGAATTTTTATCTCGTTGGATGATTCCACAAAAGCTATGCAGAAAGATGCAGTAGAAGCTGGAAAGTATATTTATAATATGACGGGACAGAAATACCCAGTTATCCAGTTGCTTACTGTCAAAGAATTATTGCAAGGAAAGAAGCCAGAACATCCTTCTGCAATAGGATACGTAAAGAAAGCAGAAAAAATAAAAGAAGATGGAACAATAAATATGTTTTGAATGTTAAATTCCTTCCTTTGGTTTATTCAAATTACGGACAATTCAAAGCTTTTCTCCATCCCGCATCCTTCGCTTCTTGCTCCGAGCAGAACATGCGTTCACCTTTTGTTGTATCGATGACCGTTTGCCCGTAGTTCGGACAGCCAAGGACGTGGAAGATTTTTTCCTTGGATGATGAGATGTTTCCTTTAATGGTGCACGACGCAGCTGCGCTCGCTGGAGCCTTTGTCTTCACTACCTTCGTCGCTTTCACTTTCTTCACCACCTTCTTTATTACTTTCTTTGGTGCTTTCTTTGCGACAGCAATCATTACGCCTTGATCAGATGCCTGCACGTTTGGTTGTGCAGTAGCAACGACAGGCAAGACGATGAGCGAGACCGAAAGAAGGAGACTAGCTAGTTTCTTCATAGATTTGCAGTATAGCCATCATTGGAGCGCTTTCGATAGTTCTTTGTTAGAATAGAACGCCATGTTCACCGGAATCGTCGAAACAACGGCTCCTGTTCTAGAACGCACGGATGCGCGACTGACGATCGCTCGACCGACTTCCTTTATAGATGCGACAGTTGGGGGAAGTATTTCGGTCAATGGCGTGTGTTTAACGGTCGTAGATCTCCAAAAAGACGCACTTGCCTTCGATGTGGTGGGGGAGACGTGGCGACGGACGAACCTCGGTGACGTCTTTGTGGGCAATACGGTCAATCTTGAACGCGCGCTTCCGGCAAACGGTCGATTCGAAGGGCATGTTGTCCAAGGACATATAGAAGGAACAGCGACGGTGAAGGAGTGGAAGGATGATGGGCAGTGGAAGCAGCTTCTGCTCCAGGTACCGGATGCACTTCTTCCGTTCATCGTCGAGAAGGGATCGATTGCGCTCGATGGTGTCTCGCTCACGGTCGCAGGACTTGCGGGAAACGTTGTGACGATTGCGCTCATTCCGCACACGCTCGAAATTACGACGCTTGGCTTGCGAAAGCCCGGCGACAAGATCAATGTCGAGACGGATATTCTGTCTCACTACATATTGAAGAACTCACGGTAAATTATTCAATTCCAAGCGTATCGCGGTGGGTGCCCGTTCGGATGAGGAGCAGGATGAGATTTTCCCTGTCTTTCCGATAGAGGAGCAGCCAATCCGGTCCGATGTGGCAGGCTCGAACGCCTTTCATGTCTCCTTTCAATTCATGATCGCGATGTTTCACATCCACTATATGACCTCTCGCAAGTTTGTTCAGCACTTCATACAGCGGCGTCAGGTCTCTGTTGGATTTCGATAACCGCTTCAGATCTCTTTTGTACGTATTTGCCAGAATGACGTTGAAGTGAGGGGATTGGCTGTCATCGATGTTCATTCACCCAGAATATCTCTGTGCGCCTCCTCGATGGACGAATATCTTTTTCCGTATTTCTCCGCCCATTTCATTTCGGCGAGAATCGCCGCTTCTGCCGCGGGAGTCATGCCGTTTTCTGTTCTTACTTCAAACGGAACGCCCTTGTGTCGGATGACTTGCACCAAGTACATGTTGATGGCTGTACTTAAATCCAAACCCAAGGTACTGAGGATCTTCTGAGCGCCTTTCTTCACGTTCTGTTTCGTGCGGATCTGGATGGTGGTTGTCATGGGACCAGTGTATCAGGCTGTATGGATAATGTCAATACATTGTCATTACATTCATTCTTGCTTTGTAGCGGCACTCGCCATGACACGCGTGATCTTCTCCTGTACTTTTTGCCTATGCCAAAGACGAAGAAAGCTTCAAAGAAGATCCGCGCTCCACGCATTGCCATCCTCGCCGCCGATTTCAACAAAGACATCGTTCATCCAATGATCGAGTCGGCGAAGAAGACGGTGCAGACGCTTGGGTGCGTGTGCGACGTGGTGATCACCGTGCCTGGATCGTTCGAAATCCCGCTCGTGCTCGATGCGATCATGCAACGTGATGACGTCGATGCGGTTGCAGTTCTTGGATACATTGAGCGCGGGGAGACGCTGCATGGTGAAGTGATGGGACACGTCGTGTACACAGCCATGACCGATATGTCGCTCATGTACGGAAAGCCTGTGGGGCTTGGCATCATCGGACCCGGTGCAACGCTCGAACAAGCCAAGAAACGGAACATCAGTTACGGCGAAGCAGCTGTGGCTGCTGCGGTGAGGAGTCTTGCTTGCCTCGAAGAAGCTCAGAGCTAACCCTCACCCGGTTGCGACCGGCCTCTCCTAGAGGGAGAGGCAAAGAGTCAGCATGTATTTTCGCGTAAGCATCCCTCTCCCGTTTCGGGAGAGGTTAGGTGAGGGTGGCCGAGTCGGCAGCAAGTATACGCCGACCCTATTATTGCCTGCGGATCAAGTCCTTTGCACAGATTCTTTTTGAACAAAGGTTGTGTTCACGGTACGCTCATTTTGTACCTCTTCTCTCACCTGTATGCGTCGCGCTGTCATTGCTGTCATCTGTCTCATCATGATCGTCTTCCCGATGTTGGTGGACGCCGCTCGTTTCCCCGACGTTGCGGGAGACCATCCGTACAACTCACCAATCGAAGCTCTCGCAATTGAAGGAGTGGTGACGGGCAACCCCGATGGAAATTTCTATCCTGCACGCCCAGTGAACCGCGCTGAGTTTTTGACGATGCTGTACCGCGCGCGCGGTCTCACGGCGACGTCGAGTGCCGGATGTTTCAGCGATGTGAAAGCCGATGCGTGGTACGCGAAGGTGGTGTGTGACGCATCCGTGAACGGATACGTCGGTGGCTACCCTGATGGTTCGTTCAAGCCGGAGCAGACGGTGAACCGCGTTGAAGCACTCAAGATGATCTTCAAGGTGTTCGGCATTGCGACGCTGTCCGCAAATGGCGCAAGCGAAGCGAGTGTGCAATTCACCGACGTTCCCGCAAGCGCGTGGTTCACGGTGTATGTGTCGAGTGCATACCGCAATGGCATGCTCCCGATCGCTGGATACAAGGGCAACAAGTTCTACCCAGAGTGGGCGCTCCTTCGTGGAGAAGCCGCGGCATACGTGTGGAGTGCGATGAACATCACGGTCGACATCAATGAAGAGGCATCAAGTTCATCGTCGTCCGTCGCAACCCGCTCATCGTCCTCGCGCTCCGAGGACAATGATGACAATGACAACGAAGAAACGCCGGAGAAGAAGATCACGTCGATCGACGTCGACTTCCCGTTCAGTGATGACGGCAACGATGCAGGAGATCTCCGTGTCTACCGATTCCCACTCACGGCCGAGACCAGCACCCAGATCGACGTTGCAGCAGAATCGAGTGTTACATGCCGTTTGTACCGTTTGGGAGAGGACGATCTCACGGAAGAGTATTACCTGGGCTATACGAAGGATCACGCCTGCACCATTCGCGTGACGCTCCCCAAGGGAGATTTCCAGCTCGAAGTGCGCACGTCTGATCCGACGGCGTCCTACACCGTCTTCTCCAGTGCAAAGACCGGTGACGGGAACGATGGATTCGTGGAAGCGGTCTTGCTCCAGAAGAACAAGCCGAAGAGCGGTCAGCTTGCGGTGAGCGACATCGCCGACTGGTACACGTTCTCGATCACGACGAAGGGTACGCACACGGTGCAGACGTACGGCGACAACTTGTCATGCCTCATCTACGCACTCGATGACGTCGACATCTTCGGCTTCGCGGGGCCAGTCTGTAACGAAGAGTATGAGTACCCAACGGGTACGTATGTCGTCCGTGTGCAGCGCCAGAACGGCGAAGACAAAGCGCTCACGTACTCCGTGCAGTACTAAAAGTCTCCGCACATCGTCGACGAGTGATCACCCAGCAGGGTGCGCTCACACGCGTGCGCAGATTTTTTTTGCTCGCGTGATGCATCAAATCAGAAAAATTTCTGTCACAAACGCATTATGTAATAGATCACAATTTTTTGTACACGCTGCATGAGTTGCTTCACATGTACGCGTGACATCGTACACTTCTAACAGTTACTTATTTCTTTCCCCCGGTTCGTATGCCAGCAAAGAAAAAGCGCAAGGCTTCGAAGAAGCGCACGACGAAGCGTGCGAAGAAGTCCACGACGAAGCGTCGTGCGACGAAGCGCAAAAAGAGCACGAAGAAGCGCCGCAGGTAAGAGTATGTAAACGGCGTCCACAAGGCGCCGTTTTTTTATGTGTCATGGTGAGCCACAGCCTGTCCCGAGCTTGTCGAGGGGAACCATGACATTATGGCTTCCACGAGGCATTTACCGCACCGATGCGTATCCACCCAAAACGCCGTTTTTCGAGAACACAACTTGCCACAATTCATTCGATCGCGCGCGGAAACTTCCAGCGCAACTGAGCAAGTAGTACCGCCACATCCGATAGAAGCGTTCGTCATATTTCTGTTTCAGTTCGGACCACGCACGACGGAAATTTTCTTCCCACGCCATGAGTGTGTTGTCGTAGTATGTTCCAAAGTTGTGCCAGTCTTCCATCACGAAGAGTTGTTCAGCTGCTGCAGCGATCTCTCGTACAGCAGGAATTCGTCCGTTTGGAAAGACGTAACGATGGATCCACGGATCGTTCCCGCCACGCGCTTCTGATCCGATTGTGTGGAGTAAGAAGAGACCATCATCGTTCAGACAGCGGCGTGCGACTTTCATGAACGTGCGATAGTTTTTCAGTCCCACGTGCTCGAACATTCCGACGGAGACAATGCGATCGAACTGTTCATCAAGGTCGCGGTAATCCTGCAGCCTGATCTCAACGGGGAGCCCCGCGCATGTTGTGCGTGCGAGCGCCGCTTGTTCCTTCGACACGGTGATGCCTATGACAGTCACGCCATACTTCTCCGCCATGAACCGTGCGAGCCCTCCCCACCCGCAACCGATGTCGAGCACGCGCAGTCCGGGTTTCAGTTGGAGCTTGCGACAGATGAGATCGAGTTTCGCTTCCTGCGCATCGTCGAGTGTCGTTGCGTCCTTCCAGTAGCCGCATGAGTAGATCATGCGATGATCGAGCATCTTCTCATAGAGTAGGTTTCCCAAGTCGTAGTGAAACTGTCCGATGTGGAACGCCCGGCTCTTCGATTGCATATTCACAACCTGCGCTTTGATATACGAGAGGAGCACCCGCAGGTTCCTCGGAATGCGTTCATGAAGCCGCGCCCGTATGACGCGATCGAAGAACATATCGAGGCGCTCGCACTCCCACCAACCGTCCATGTAGGCCTCGCCCAGTCCGAGCGTTCCCTGCGCGAGAATGCGATTCTCCAACCGATCATCGAGCACGCGCATGTCCCACGGGTTGGATCCGTTTATAGTGATTCCTGCCGTTGCGAGCGCGTCACGTACGATGGACATTGTTGTGCACCATACCATAACGAGCGTGTGACTTCATTATTACGAACGATGTACGATGCA
>CAZBSN010000028.1:7122-9150 GCA_964494435.1 uncultured Candidatus Peribacteria bacterium
GGATTGGAGAAATTCCTGAAAGCGACGGGGCATGAAGCGCGGATTGTCCAGGTTCCGGAAAGGCTGCTCGCGTAGAAATCAGTCCTTCTTCTTCGGCTTCACAATGCCGCGTCGGTCCCCGAGTGTCTGTGTTTTCAGAGTAATCCCGACGCTCTTTCCCATGAGGAGATGCTCAATAAGTGTTTTCAATTGTGCTTGATTCAGCGAAGTTACTCCTTCGACTGTGGCTGCCGTCCCGGTAATAATCAGAGTTTTCTCCCCATTCACGGTATCCATCCTCGTGCTCGCGGTTTTCACTGTCAAAGTAATGGGGAGGGTCATACCCCGCGTGGTGATAGTGCACTGCTGACCATCGAGGGTGAACGGTAACCCCTCCGCGTTGAAGATGAGGGTGGCTGTCCGTGGATTTTCCTCAGTGCCAATGGGAATGAGAAGCTTCGTTCCAAGCGGAATGTCGCCGTTTGGAAGATTCCACAAGAGTTGTCCCTCACCATTCATCTCCATCGCATCTTTCAGTCCTTTTTTGGTCTCTTCTTGTCCCAGAGCTACTCCCGTCCCCGCAAGTACAAGGGAACCTCCAAGCCTCAGTGCTTCTCTTCTGCCAATAGCTAGTTCTTCCATAAAAAAGGAGGAAAGGGAGTAACGCTACACCCCAAAATTGCCACATGCAATTGGCCATGGCGAATCTTATTTCGTCCGCTTTTCCAGATATTCCTGCACGCCCTTCAGCCAACCGCCCGTGAAATATTCTTCGGGTTTGAAATTGTTCTGATCCACCCACAGTATTTCTGGATGTTGAGCTGAAGGCTGTATTTCTCCGGATTTCAAGGTTGCGGCATATCCGACAGCAAAAATGCGAACGGTTGGATTTCCCGGCGCGGATTCCACTCGCTCATGGCGCATAAACACCAATGGTTCCCCTACGGAGTATTCAACGTTCTCTCCGAGTTCTACTTTCATCTTTCGCCGAAGAACATCCTCAAGCGGCGTATTGAATTCATCCTTCGTGATTCTTCCACCGGGCAGATCCCAATCACCGAACCGATCTTTAAAAATGAATAATTTTCCTTCATGTTCAAGAAACACCTTCACCGCCACAAAGTAATGATCCTTGTTCTCTATGCTCATAAGGAAGAAGAAGGTTGGCTGGGGAGGAGGGATTCGAACCCCCGCGTCTCCGCTCCAGAGGCGGATGCCTTACCACTTGGCTACTCCCCAATGCCGGTTTCTGATAAGCCCGCGCATCCTACCAACGTGCAGAAAGGCTTACTAGTGGTGAATGGTACCCGCGGCAGGAATTGAACCCACGACCTCTTGGTTCGAAGCCAAGCGCTCTATCCAACTGAGCTACGCGGGCAGGTACGTTTTATTCTAAGGAATGAATGAGCCGTCGCCTCAAATTCTTTCTGAGCTACCCACCTCCGTCCCGTGCGCGGGACTACGGTAGGGCAGGCGCGGGCGGGTGCGCCTATTCTATGGGAAATATCCGCAGCGCGTAGGGATTTTTTTGTGATGAACGGTGTGCATTCCAAATTGGGTTTATGCCATCTTTTTTTGGTCATGGGCAACTGGATCTTGGATCAATTTATGAATTGCTCTAGCCAAAAAGACCAAGGTATGTAAGAATTACCAGCTCATTCCGTCTCCTCCCATGCACGACTCTCCCACCAATCTTGAGCAGATCTTGCTCACTGCGTACGACGAGTACGCTGACGCAATCTTCCGACACTGTGCCTTCCGGCTCAGCGATCGCGAACGCGGTAAGGAATTGATGCAAGACACCTTCCTCCGCGCGTGGGAAAGCCTGCAAAAGGGTACGAAGGTTGAGAATATGAGAGCCTTCCTCTACCGCATTGCGAATAACCTGATCATTGATGACGCGCGGCGACGCAAGCTGCGCACAGTGGACTCGCTCGAAAGCATGCAAGAAGAGCATGGATTCGAGATCACCGATCCCACTCCTGATCCTTCCCGCATCACAGAAGGCTCGATGGTCCTCCAGACCGTTGAGAAACTCGAAGAGCCTTA
>CAZBSN010000029.1:0-3336 GCA_964494435.1 uncultured Candidatus Peribacteria bacterium
AAGATCTATGCCGCCGGCGGCTTCGGCGCGAGGAGCGCGAGGCTGGGTGATGTCGAGCGTGATCTGGGAGCCGTAGAGCTGACCGTTCACACCGAATCCGTAGAGGGATCCGACAGCGAAGACGTCGCTCTCTTCTTCGAAGTGCATGATGACCGTGTCACTTGCACCGCCGTTAACGTCGGCGAGAACTTCGAGAGTGATTTTGTCACCTTCGAGGATCGTGAAGGGAGGATCGAACGTCAACGTGACGAAGTCACCGGTCGTGGAGACAACAGTGTTCGTGAGAACCGTGCCGTCCGAACGAGCGATGCGAATGTTCGTGAGGTCACCGTCGCCGGCCGTACCGTTCTGCTCCAATGTCATGGAGTAGACCGTCTGGTCTTCGACAGAGTCCGTGGAGAGTTCAAACTTACCCACCACGACGCCCTCATCGCCGACTTCCACTTCATCAGGGGAAACCGTGCGATATTCAACCGTCAGCGTGCCAGCGGAGACCGTGGCGATGCGGAAGGTGTTGCCGCGGAGCGGGAACGTACCTTCGACGTCCATAGCGTTGCTCTGGAAGTCAGAAGGAAGTTCGATGGCAATATTGTGCTCGGCCGAAGCCGTAGCGGTCGTCGTAAAGTCGGCAACGACGTCCACCGTGACCGTCTCACAAGCTTCAACAATGAGCGGATCGCTCAAGCGGAGGCTGGAAGTCTGGTCCTGAGTGTCGATCGTGCGCTTGCGGGAGATGCGTCCGCCGTCCATGGCCAAGTAAAGACCATCGACGTCAGCTTCATCACCGAAGCCTTCATGGAGAACCGTGATCTCGTCGATCCAGACGTCATCGGCACAATCGGCCGTGAGGTCGAGGGAAGCGAGAACGACGCCAATAGCGCCCTTAGGCACTGTGTCGCCGGATGGGTTGCCAGAAGCGAGTGAAACTTCGAGCGTGCCGTTACCAACCGGTCGGTCGGTGAAGCCTTCGAAGTCCATGCTGTCGGAGAACACATCACCACCAGCCGTTTCAATGTCTTCGGCCGTGAGTGAGTAATCCTCACCGGCGTCCGTGGACTCTCCGAGCGAAAGCTCGACCGTGGAGTCATTGACCCACGAGAGACCCGTAACGTCGATGTCGTTAGCGCCGGAAACTGAGAACTGTGAAGCCTCAGTGTCCTCGCTGATGTCTGTGCTGAATTCAACTTCGACCGTCGAAGCATCGATAGCCTTCACATCCGTGATGGCTGGCTCAGATGGTTCGCCGTCCATGGAACAGTCAACGCCGTATGTGAGGCCCTGATCCACGCGGTGGAGCATGACGACCATTTCAGCGCGGTTCATGAAGTCAGCTGGGCGTGCGCGGCCCGTCGTGTCGTCACCCTGAACGACGCAGTGATCGGCCGCCGTTTGCACGGGGTCCGTGTACCACTGGCCATTTGGGACGTCCACGAATTCAGGAGCGTCACCCGTCGAGTCGAGCCCGAAGGCGCGAACGATGAGCGCAGCTGCCTCAGCGCGGTTAATGTTTGCTGCAGGTCGGGCGCGGCATGGGTGGCTGCCGTAGCAGTTACTGTCACCCTTGACCCAGCCTTCCTTGCCGGCTTCTTCCATGTAGCCGTAGTACCAGGCGCCGGGCAAGACATCGTCAAAGCTCGGAACTGCTGGAGGCGTGGAAAGAATACCGCCGTTAAGCTCGACGACGAGCTTCACGAATTCTGCGCGGTTTGCATTGTCGTTACCGCGGAAACGTGTCTGGTTTTCATCGAGGTAGCCAGCGTCCAAAAACGCTTCAACTGCTTCCTCGTACCAGACTCCTGCCGGAACGTCGCTGTACGCAGCAAGCACCGTACCCACTTGGGTAAAGGCGATTGCGGCAGCCGACACTCCTGCGAACACTTTCTTAAACGATATGTTCATAGGAAGGAGTAGATGGAAATAAAAAAAGAGAAACGAGTAGGTTTCTGTATGAGTTGAATGTGGGTAGGTGGTCCGACGCTCACGACGCGTCCACCGTGTATCGGGGAGCACGAACGTTCGGCTCAGCTCCTTAACACTAAAGAGAGGATACGGATGGTGCGTCTGACAAATTCAGTCAATGCGCGGACCCTTGCTTGCACGGTCCCTATATATAAGGAAGTCAGAAAGACTCCTGGGGACGTGAGAGACTCGGCGGGGAGAAACTCCTCGCGAGGTGCCGATGTGTGAATGAGCGTGCACGGACTCCGCTCTCTTTCGAGAGAAGAATCACGAGAGATGGTAGCGAAGCTCTCTACAGAGGCAAAGAGCGCATACTTCTCGTGCACACATAAGAACGACTCGCCGGAGGCGTTGTTACGCACGTCACCAGAACCTGACGTTGTCATTTCTCTTTTTAAAAACAACGAGAATAGGCGTTTTGGTACTGAAATTTCTGAGACTTGACGACTCTTTATCATCCATCGAGAGCCAAAAAATACCCTTGCCTCAACCCCAGAGTGTTGATGAATCAACTTTTTTGTTCAACGCGCGTGTGCACCAAACATGACATATTAAAAATATTGGTATAGAAAACTGTACATTTCGTATGCTGGACATGTCTTTCGAGACTAATAGATACTAAATTTAGGAGCCAATAGGCACTTCCTCGTATGTATACCAGTCCATCTTCTGCAAATCAGTAGGAATGGCCCGTTGGCGCTTCATAAAACAAAACGCATGTGAAGCGCGCTGTGCTTTGAAGATAACAACACACGACACTGGAGCATGGAAACAGAGACACGCCTAAGAAAGGCCGATAGCCGTGCGAGATGCACGTTATCGGCCAATGCCTTGGTCTCTTCCCTAAGGAACGGAGGAGTCATTCTCTTCAATGGAGAAGAGTTACCCCTATTTTTCTTTTGGGTCTTTAGGCGGAACAGCGAGCGACGTCACCTTGCCGTCGGTTGCTTTCATCGATTCGCTGACCTCGCTGCGATGGACAGGTACTTCTTTGGGGGCTTCCACTCCCAACCGCACCTTATCACCGCGAATCTCGACCACAACGATCGTGATATCATTATTGATCACGATCGCTTCGTTCTTCTTGCGCGACAACACCAGCATGACTAGGTTCCTCCATGATGGGAAGGGACTGATGTCCAGTGTGGGAAACGTCCTTGTGACGTTTCATATCTGGACGGGGGCCGATGCACTCTACGGAAATTTATACGATGTGCAATATCCTTTACATGGAATATGTGCACATCACTTTTTTCGCAGCTCCTGGCCATTTTCCGTATCTTTGATGATGAATCCCCTCTTCAAAATTTCATCACGCAGTCGGTCGCTTTCGGCAAAATCTTTCTTTGTGCGGGCGGCTGCTCTCTCATCGAGCAA